>JBCCUY010000154.1:0-7842 GCA_039196145.1 Bacteroidota bacterium | reverse complement strand
TCCAGCTTTGATAGGGCAGAAAATCAGCTTGACTTTACCATTAAATTACCAACGTCCGAAACAACAGGAATCTTGGCCCAGCTGTCTAAGGAGGCCAACGTAAATCATTTTGAGGAAACCATTCCTTCGGCCAATGACATTTTTATCCAAACCGTAAACCATAGGGATAATGGCCAGTAAACTAGGATTGATCATAAAAAGGGAATATCTGGCCAAGGTTCGTAACAAGTCTTTTATCGTGATGACCATATTAAGTCCCATTCTTATTGTGGGAATGATTGTCCTCATTGCCTACCTAACCAAGGTCAACGACAGCGAAAAACGCATTATTTCCGTGCTGAACGAGAGTACATTGCTTCGGAATGATTTTAGCATGACCGATAATATGTCTTTCGTCCATTTTAATGGTCTTACACTGCAGGAGGCAAAAGATTCTACTTTGGCTTTGGGGTATTATGGTCTGCTCCATATTCCAAAAGGAACCGATCTTGAAAAAATAACAGGAGATGCCCATTTGTTTGCCAAGGATAACCCCAATACGCATTTGACCCAGCAAATAGAGGCTATTTTTCAAAGAAAATTGCGCCAAAAACGGCTTGGCGAACTAGGAGTTACCTCGGACCTATTTTCTTCCGTTGAAAAACCCTTTGAGCTTAATTTGGCCACTTTTGAAGGAGAGAAGAGTGTTAAGGGCATTAATGAAATTAAGGCTTTTATCGGAGGTGGATTTGGTTATGCCATTATGATGTTCATTATCATCTATGGCACCTTTGTTATGAGAAGCGTTATCGAGGAAAAAACCAGTAGGATCATAGAGGTTATTATTTCCTCGGTAAAGCCATTTCAGCTCATGCTGGGAAAGATTTTAGGTACCTCTTTGGCCGGAATAACCCAATTTGTGATATGGTTGATTTCCGCTTCGCTATTGTTGCTATTGGTAGTAGCTATTTTGGGAATCGATGTATCTGCGGTAATCAATGAGGTGCAGGCCACTCCTGGTGGCGTAAACGGGATGTCGCAACTTTCAGCACCTTTGGATGGGGATACCTTGCTTTATGTTCGGGAAATCATGAACATACCTTGGTTTCTCCTAATAGGATGTTTCCTGTTGTATTTTGTTCTGGGCTATCTCATTTATAGCTCCATTTATGCCTCCATTGGGGCAGCGGTGGACAATGAAACGGACACACAGCAATTTGTTTTCCCCGTCATACTCCCGTTGATGTTGGCCATATATGTTGGATTCTTTTCGGTATTCAGTAATCCTCATGGCCCCATTGCCGCGGCCTTCTCGCTTTTTCCCTTAACCTCGCCCATTGTTATGTTGATGCGGCTTCCAGCTGGTATTGGAGAAGGTGGTGTACCTTTGTGGCAATTATTGGCATCCATAGCGCTGCTCATGGGAACATTTTTGGCCATAGTTTCGCTTGCCGCCAAAATCTACAGGGTAGGGATTTTGATGTACGGAAAACGCCCTACCTACAAGGAATTGATAAAATGGTTACGATATTAAGTTCATGATTCAGGAAGGAACCAATGAAATAAAAGAAATTATCCAAGAAGATATTTGGGGTTCCATCAAGGAGTTCCTCAATATGGGAATTCATTTGGGCGAAGGTTCAAAGTCCATTCACCTTACCATTGGACTTCTTTTGATTTTGGCCGTAACCTTGGTGATTACAAGACTGCTCCTTAAATGGCTTAGATACCTGTTGACCCGAAAAATGGAGACTGAGGACCGTCAAAAGTTCTCCAGCGTGTTCAAGTTTGCCAATTATGTGATTTACGTGGTGGTCCTTTTGATCACTTTAAGCGCTGGGGGTATTGATATTACTTTGGTCATAACCGCTTCGGCCGCACTTTTTGTTGGTCTGGGCTTGGCCTTGCAGGAGTTGTTCCAGGATATTCTTGGCGGAATACTTATTATAGTCGATAAATCGCTGCAAGTTGGTGATATTGTTGAGGTAGATGGGAAAGTCGGTAAGGTTTTCGAAATAAAACTAAGAACTACAAGGGCGATTACCAGGGATGACAAGGTGGTCATCATTCCCAACCATAAGTTTATCAGCGATATCGTTTTCAATTATACCCAAAACCATAGAACCACCATGGAAAAGGTTGTGGTGGGTGTGGCCTATGGAAGTGATGTGGATTTGGTGACCCGCTTATTGGAAGAGGTCGTTGCCGATCAAAAGCAGGTATTGAAGAACCCGAAGCCTTTTGTGCTGTTCGATGATTTTGGAGATTCGGCATTGGTGTTTTCGCTTAATTTTTTTACTAACGATAGTTTTGCCGGTTTACGGATAAAAAGTCAGATCAGGTATAAGATCAATACCAAATTCAGGGAAAACAACGTTACTATTCCATTCCCGCAGCGGGATGTCCATATTATTCAGCAGCAAAAACCTCAAGAATAGCGGCAAATTGTACATATTCTCCTGTTAAAGAGATGCTTACCGGTATACTCCTGTTATGTTGTGCCCTTTCCGGATTTGGACAAAGCTCGGACATATTTAGAGTGGAATATCTGAACATTCCTGAAAATGATACTGGAATAAAGACCCAGCGCTATAAGTTTCTATTCAACTTGCCTATAAAGATAAATGCCAAAAAGGACTACTTGATAACGGGGCTGGAGTACAATAAACTTGATGTGGGCTACTCTCGGGATTTTGGTTTTGACAAAAGCGAACTCAATCGCTTTCATGTGGTCGATTTGAATTTGGGCTACATTATCAAATGGAACGAAAACTGGAATCTTGTAACCATAGTTACGCCCAGACTGGCGTCAAATTTTACCGAAGGTTCCATCAGCGATGATTTTTTCCTGAATGCCACAGCCACATTCTGGAAGGAAAACCCCACTGCGGAAAAACCCTATCGTATTGTTCTGGGATTGTCCTATAACAGCACTACAGGTTTGCCCATTCCTTTACCTCTGATTAGTTATTACCGTCGTTTTCATCCTAGTTGGTCATACACTTTGGGTATACCACGTTCAAGCTTTAAATACCACCTTGCCAAAAAGCACACTTTGGAAATGGCATTATTCTTGGATGGATACTTTATAAATATCCAAAACAATATCGTTTTACCAGATAACCAGATTGCATCCAAAATTTCCCTATCCGCTTTGGTTACAGCATTTGGCTATCAGTACAATATTTCAAAACGTATGGCTTTGTATGTGTTGGCAGGCCGTTCCATTGAACAGGAGGGAAAGCTGAGAAACGATGACAGAGGGGATGTTTTTTTACTGAATAACGAATCAAATCTTTATATTCGGACAGGGTTCAAGATTGGAATTTTTTAAATAGGAGCATATGCCTAAAATACTGGTTATAGAGGACGAAGCAGCAATCAGAAGGGTGCTGATAAAAATATTGAGCGAAGAAAGTGATACTTATAATGTCCATGAGGCCGAGGATGGCCTTAAAGGAATGGAGGTAATCAAAAAAGAAGACTTTGATCTGGTGCTTTGCGATATCAAGATGCCGAAGATGGATGGGGTTGAAGTACTGGAGGCAGCGAAGAAAGTTAAACCGGAAATACCCTTTATCATGATTTCTGGACATGGTGATTTGGACACGGCCGTAAACACCATGCGCTTGGGCGCCTTTGACTACATTTCCAAACCTCCGGACTTGAATCGCTTGCTTACCACCGTTCGAAATGCCCTAGACCGTAAGGAACTTGTCGTAGAGAACAAAATATTGAAAAAGAAGGTCTCCAAAAACTATGAAATGATTGGGGATAGCAAGGAGATTGGTGCCATAAAGGACATGATTGAAAAAGTGGCCCCAACCGATGCCCGAGTACTCATTACGGGTCCAAATGGAACCGGAAAGGAATTGGTGGCCCATTGGTTGCACCAAAAAAGCCCACGTTCGTCGGCCCCGTTTATTGAAGTCAATTGTGCCGCCATCCCTTCTGAACTCATAGAGAGTGAACTTTTCGGTCATGTGAAGGGCGCTTTTACCTCGGCTGTAAAAGATAGGGCAGGTAAATTTGAGGCCGCCAACAAGGGGACCATTTTCTTGGATGAGATAGGGGATATGAGTCTTTCCGCCCAGGCCAAGGTTTTAAGGGCCCTACAGGAAAATAAGATTTCCCGGGTAGGTACGGATAAAGATATTAAGGTTGATGTACGTGTATTGGCAGCTACCAATAAAGACTTAAAAAAAGAAATTGAGGACGGCAAGTTTCGGGAAGATTTGTACCATCGATTGGCAGTGATTTTGATAAAGGTTCCGGCCTTGAATGACCGAAGGAATGATATTCCCCTGTTAATGGAGCATTTTGCCACGAAAATAGCCTCTGAACAGGGAGCGCCCACGAAGGAATTCTCAAAAAAGGCAATTGAACTGTTAAAAAGTTACGACTGGACCGGAAACGTTCGGGAGCTCAGAAATGTAGTGGAAAGATTGATTATTTTGGGAGGTCAGGAAATCTCCGAGGATGATGTAAAGCTATTTGCGAGCAAGTAAATTTTCATCCGCTGTACATGCTCCAAGACGTTTTAACGCGCCCATGGTAATGGTCTTTACCCTTTGATGGTATTGTTTTTTATGTTCGGACAATTCCGCGTCCAGCAGAGTTTCAATAGCCTCGTTGTGTATGTTTGAGATAAACTGATGGGCTTCCTTACATTCAACACCGGTTACCACCTTGTCCAAGGAAGATTCAAAACCCAAAAGACAGGTGTGTACTTGTTTGACCGTATTTTCTTCGTTCAATACAATACCTCCCTGCTCTTTTAAGGCGTCCTTGGTATTCAAAAACAGAATGTCATTGCCATAAGCGCTTATGGCTTCCTCTTCAAAAATATCCAATACCTTGTTCCCAATTGCAATATGTTCCAATGCCTTGTGCAGTTCTTTTTTGGATGCCTTGAAATTAGTGGCTTTTGTGGCTTCCTTTAGATAAAATAAGGCAGCTTCAAGACTCTCTATGGTGCCATCACAACCACAGTCGATAAAATTGGACCTTGTTTTTTCAATGCTATTGAGGGCTTTAAACGAAAAATACTTGGATTGCTCAAAGTTTTCCGCTGTAATGGCCTCTTCGGTCTTGATTTTAATGTACTCCAAATTGGAATTGGCATACTCGCAGGCGTTGCGCGAAATAAAGGAAGACAATATCAAAAGGCTGATTACGCCTATGATAAAGACTATAAGTAGGATAATCTTTCTTGTTTTCATAACGCTTGATTTGGGACAGTGCGTCTTATGTTTCCTACGAAGTTAGGTGAAGAATCTGCTAACGGTAAATAAAATCGATAAAACACGAACTTCAACTATAAGATGTAAATAGGATCGATGAACTGCAGATTTTGGTCGATGGTTGAAGGAATGGGCAAAAAAAACTATATTCATTCCCATGGAAAACAGGGATTTACAGCAATATCAGGTAAAACAAGGGATTAAGCTTAAAGAAATAGCCACATATGAGGATTTTGACAGTTCGGACAAGGCCTTGAAAAAGGAACTGGAGGATATTCGTGAAGATTTGGGCAAGTTTCAGGATAAACTCTATGCCCATGGGAAATATGCAGTTTTGGTCTGTCTTCAAGGAATGGATACCGCTGGAAAGGACAGCCTAATCCGCGAAGTCTTCAAGGACTTTAATGTCAGGGGAGTGGAGGTCCACAGTTTTAAGGTACCCACGGAACTGGAACGCAAGCACGACTATCTCTGGAGACATTATCTAGCCCTTCCTGCTCGCGGTAAATTCAGCGTTTTTAACAGAACCCATTATGAAAACGTGTTGGTGACCAAGGTACATCCTGAATATATCCTCGGTGAGGACATTCCCGGTGTTGACACTGTTTCGGATGTCAATGCGACTTTCTGGGAAAACAGGTATCGGCAAATCAACGATTTTGAAAGGCATATTGCAGAAAACGGAACGCTGATTTTTAAATTTTTCCTTCATCTTTCCAAAGAGGAACAACGACAACGTTTGTTGAGGCGCATCCGATTGAGGGAAAAGAACTGGAAATTTTCCCCGGGAGACCTTAAGGAGCGTAAACTTTGGGACCAGTATCAGGAGTGTTATGAAGAGGCCATCAACAAGACTTCTAAAACACATGCACCTTGGTATATCATTCCCGCAGATAACAAGAAGGCCGCCCGTGTCATTGTAGCCTCTATTCTTTTGGAAGCGTTAAAAAAGTACAAAGATATTGAGGAACCTGAACTGGATGACGAAATAAAAGTTAATTTAGAAACCTTCAAACAAGAACTTGAAAAAGAAACCGAATGAGAACAACCTTACTCCTGATTCTTTTGCTGATAAGCACCCCGTTTTTTGCACAATCGGAAGATGAAAAGCAACTAAGGGCCATTTATGATATGGCGCTTACCAATGGAAAGGCCTATGACTGGTTGAACCATCTTTCCAACCAAATTGGAGGAAGGCTCTCTGGTTCCGTCCAGGCACAACAGGCTGTGGATTATACGCGGGAACAATTGGACTCCCTCGGTTTAGATCGTGTTTGGTTACAACCGGTTATGGTACCAAAATGGGTGCGGGGTACGCCTGAATTCGCTTTCATTGAGACCAAGCCAGGAGTAACCACCAATGTTCCAATCTGTGCGCTTGGAGGTTCAGTGGCAACCCCAGATGTTGGTATCAAGGCCAATATTGTAGAAGTTCAAGGGATAGAAGATCTTGAAAAAGTAGGTCGTGAAAATATAGAGGGAAAGATTGTTTTTTACAATCGCCCCATGGATCCCAAGTTGATCAGCACCTTTGCTTCATATTCCGGATGTGTCGATCAACGTTATGCAGGAGCTGCGGAAGCTGGAAAGTATGGCGCTTTGGGTGTAATCGTACGTTCTGTGACCTTAAGGTTAGATGATTACCCCCATACAGGTTCCATGAGTTATGGAGATACCCCGGTTTCGGAGCGAATTCCTGCCGCCGCGATAAGTACAAAAGGTGCCGAGTTGCTCAGCACTACCCTTAAACTAAATCCGGACATCAAGTTTTATTTCAAACAAAACTGCAAGCAGTTGGACGATGTGGAGTCCTATAATGTTATTGGTGAAATCCGAGGTTCTACTTTTCCCAATGAAGTGATGGTAGTTGGCGGACATTTGGATTCTTGGGATTTGGGGGATGGATCCCACGATGATGGCGCGGGCTGTGTCCAGAGTATGGATGTACTTCGCTTGCTAAAGGAAACTGGATATAAACCCAAACGAACCCTTCGTGTAGTGCTGTTCATGAACGAGGAAAACGGGCTTCGGGGTGGCAATAAATATGCCGAAGTGGCCCGTCGAAAAAATGAAAAGCATGTATTTGCACTGGAGAGTGATTCTGGAGGCTTCACCCCAAGAGGGTTTTCATTCAATTGTTCTGACGAAAATTTGAAACAGGTGCAAAGTTGGGCAGGTCTTTTTGAACCGTATCTCATCCATATGTTCGTAGAAGGTTACAGCGGTGCCGATATTCGTCCGCTAATGGACCAGGATTTGGTGTTGGCCGGACTTCGTCCGGATTCCCAAAGATATTTTGACCATCACCATGCCGAAAACGACACTTTTGAGCATGTAAACAAGCGTGAGCTTGAACTTGGCGCGGCTACCATGGCCAGTCTGGTGTATTTGATAGACAAATACGGGACAATTCCAAACAAGAAGATCAAAGGGTAAATCCTCATTGGTTTAGTTAAATCTCCCAGGACATTTAAATGGCAAAAATTTATTGGTTTATCTGTTTGATAATTAGTTCGGACTTATTGGATATCCAAACGTTGTCGTCGGTTATGTTTTCAGATTTTAACCTTAAATGAATATCGATTTCAGATTCGGGAAAGGCATCCAACAAATTGTCTGA
>JBCCUY010000153.1:0-7846 GCA_039196145.1 Bacteroidota bacterium | reverse complement strand
GGTGGTGCTTTCGACGGTATCGAACGCATCATTACCAAACGCTTGAATATGCAAGCAGTTGGTTACAGCGCTTCCAAAGCGGAAGATCGTCTGGACAATGAGAACATTTTACAATACATCATCCCAAAAGATTTAAAAGAATTTGGGTTGATTCCTGAAATCATTGGTAGACTTCCTGTTCTGACCCATATGAATCCTTTGGATTCAAAAACCTTGCGGGCTATTCTTACGGAGCCTAAAAATGCCATCATCAAGCAATACGAAAAACTGTTTGCCATGGACGGAATAAGTTTTAGTATCACTGAACAGGCTCTTACCTACATTGTTGATAAGGCCGTGGAATACAAACTGGGTGCCAGAGGGCTACGTTCGTTGTGCGAGGCTGTGTTTACCGATGCCATGTTTGAAATGCCAAGTACGGATGAAAAGGAATTCAAGGTGACCAAAGCTTACGCAGAGGAAAAGCTTTCCTATGAGACGATAAAAAAGTTAAAAGCGGTTTCCTAGATTGCTTTTTTGGTAATCTTTTCCAAAAGTTCAAGGCACACTTCCGAGATTATTTTTTCGTCGGAATACAATTGGTGACCAAAGCTTGGAACAACATGGAGCTCCACCCCTACTTTCTTGGCCCATTTCATTTCCGGTTTGAAGGTATCGCATTCCCCAAAAATTAAATTCATTGGAATGTTGGGAGCTTCCTCCTCATAGCGAATCCGGGTTGGTGATATTGCAGTTAAAGATTTGATGGGCAAACCTTTTAAGGCTGCCTTCCATGCTATGGTGCCTCCTGTGCTAAAAGCCAAGTAATGACTTGGTTCCGTCTCTTTTTTCAACAAGTGAGCTACAGCAGTATCAATACCTCCCTCAACAAAGGCTTTGTGAATATTTTCTTCTGTGGATACCGCAACATCAATATCAGCCAATTGTTGGCAATCGTAGAATTCAATATTATAGTACTGTTGAAGATATCCAAAATAGGAGGTAATCCAGAGTCCTTTCTTTACCCCCCACATATCCGAGATTACAACAAGTTTTTCAGCCATACCAGTTTTTTAAAGTTTAGTTTATAAAAGATGAGGGAACTATTATCGGTCTCAAACTTCACCTATAAACGACAAAATTCCATATTTATTTGTCCAAAAGAAGGGATTGTTCGATAAACGGAATGATTTTACGAAAACGTTTTCGTAAAAGAAAGAAATAGTCAAACTAAGAGGTGTGAAGATTCATTTCAAGGAGTTCCTCCATGTAGCATCTTTCATTGGACAAGCGCGGAATCTTGTGTTGACCGCCAAGCTTATTCTTGGATTTAAGCCAATCATGAAAAAGATTGGGACGTGCCACATGCACCTGTGGCATTTTTAGCGTGATGTTATTATACCGCTTCGCCTCATAATCTGAATTAAGGGATTTTAAAGCATTATCCAAAAACTCCGTAAAATAGGCTACATCTTTAGGCGGCTTTCTAAATTCAATGATCCACTCATGTGCTCCTTTTTCATTTCCATTCATAAAAATAGGAGCAGCGGTATAATCCATAATTTCTGCCTCGGTCTTTTGACAGATTTGCTGCAAGGCTTCCTCGGCATTTTCTATAATTAATTCTTCCCCAAAGGCATTAATATGGTGTTTAGTCCGCCCAGTGATCCTAATCCGAAAGGGGTCTTTAGATGTAAAGCGAACGGTATCTCCAATTTTGTACCGCCATAGTCCCGCATTGGTGGTAATCACCATGGCATAGTTTACCCCAATCTCAACCTCCCACAAGGGAATCGCCTTTTCTTCTTTTTCTTGGCCATCCATAGGGATAAACTCATAGAAAATACCGTAATCCAACATCAGTAATAGATCGTCGGCGTTATTGCGGTCCTGAATACCAAAAAATCCTTCGGACGCATTATAAGTTTCATAATAATTGAAATTCTTTCTAGGCAATAGCTTCTTATACTGGTCACGATATGGGGCGAAACTCACCCCTCCGTGAAAATAAACCTCAAGATTCTCCCAAATCTCAAAAAGATGGTTTTTCCCGGTACGCTGCAACACATCGTTCAACAACACCAACATCCAAGAAGGCACTCCTGCCAAGCTAGTAACATTTTCCTGGATACTTTCTTCAATGATTGCCTCCAGTTTGGACTCCCATTCGCTCATCAACGACACCTTACTGCTTGGAGTGCTGCTGTACTCCGCCCATAAGGGCATATTATCAATAAGAATAGCGGAAAGGTCTCCAAAAAAGGTCCCGTTATCCTCATAGAGTTCCTTACTCCCTCCCAATCTAAGGCTCTTACCCGTAAACAATTGGGAGTTCTCATTATTGTTCAGATAGAGGCACAATAAATCCTTGCTGGACTTGTAATGACAATCTTCCAAAGCTTCAGCGCTTACGGGAATAAATTTGCTCTTCGCATTGGTCGTTCCACTGCTTTTGGCGAACCATTTAATTGTCGTTGGCCAAAAAAGATTCTGTTCCCCCTGTCTGGAACGCTCTATAAGTCCGGCAACTTCTTCATAAGTGACAATGGGGATCCGCTCTGCAAATTCCTTATACCCTCCCATATCACCAAAACCATGGAGTTTTCCCATTTGGGTATCCTTCGAAAAATCAATCAACTGATGAAGGACCTCCTCTTGAACATCATGGGGATACTTTAAAAAAAGCTCTATTTGATGATAGCGCTTTTTCAGCAACCAAGATGCTATGGAATTAAATAAAGGTATTGGCATTTTTGGGTATCTTTAACCAAGTTTGGGGTTAGGCGTATTAGCTAAAATAACCTATCTCAGCCTCATTTTCAAATAAGCTTAAAAACAGCCCATTGACTATGCTTTACCAAGGCGTCCTAAGAAAAATGCAGACAGAGTATGGAAGTCCCATACAGTACTTTTTAGTATTTGAGAACGATTTCATCCACATGAATCAATTGCTAAACAAAGAAATACAGCTAGATTTCATCAAATACCAGTGCCTGAACTGCGGTAGGGAAAGACCTATTTATAGACAAGGGTTCTGCAAGTCCTGTTTTTATGATAGTCCTGCGGCTGGGGATTGGATCATGAAACCTGAGCTGAGCACCGCTCATCTAGGTAAGGCCGACCGTGACCTTGATTACGAAAAGAAGGCTCAATTGCAGCCCCATATTGTCTATTTAGCCAACTCCAGCAACGTTAAAGTGGGGGTTACACGAAAATCCCAAGTGCCCACAAGATGGATTGATCAGGGAGCCCATGAGGCCATAGAGATCGTAGAGGTCCCTAATCGATATTTGGCTGGGATTACCGAGGTGGCGCTTAAATCCCATGTGAGCGATAAGACCAGCTGGCAGAAAATGCTTAAAAACGACATTGAGGATGTTAACTTGGTGGAATGGCGTGGTAAACTGAAATCCCATGTCCCTGAAGAGGTAGCTGATTATTTTATCGACACCAACTCTGAAACCCATTTGGAATTCCCTGTCTTGCAATATCCTGAAAAAGTAAAAAGTCTTAATCTGGCCAAAACGCTAAGCTATAAAGGAGTGCTTAAGGGCATAAAGGGTCAATATCTCATTTTTGAAGATCAAACCGTATTCAACATACGAGGAAACGAAGGTAATTTTGTGGGCATTAGCTTGAGCTAATTCCAAAATTATGGGCATGGAAAACGGCAGTATCAAATTTTTACTTCTTATCATATTTCTTGCCAACACCTTAGGGCAGGCACAACAAAGCCCAAACCATGGTAAACTTTTGTTTGCACCTGGGGTCGTTTCCACCAAAAAAGTGGAATATGCGGCTTCCCTTACCTATGATGTTAAAGAAGTGTACTTTGCCCGAAGCCAACAAGAATGGGGCAAGGGAGAGATGAAAAGTACCATCTATCATTCCCGCCTTTTGGAAAATAGCTGGTCCGAACCTGAAGTGGTTTCCTTTTCGGGATTATATGATGACAGTGACCCACACATTACGGACGACGGAACAAGGCTATTTTTCATTTCAAAGCGACCTTCCTCGGCAAAAACGATATCTGCCGATATCTGGATGGTAGCGAAGACCGAATCTGGCTCTTGGGGCCAACCCATTCGCTTATCTGACCCCATAAATTCGGAACAAAGCGAATACAGCCCCACCACCGATGGCAAAGGCAACCTTTACTTTGCTTCCACAAGATCGGGTGGACTTGGCCAGGGCGATCTGTATATGGCCAAAATGGAAGAAGGTGTATTTGGAACACCCATCAATTTGGGAAATACCTTAAACAGCGCCACAGGCGAATGGAACTTGGAAGTAAGCAGCAATGGTCAGGTCTTACTCTTTGAAGCTTCTGGGCGCGAACAAAATGTCTCACCCTATGGCGACCTCTACATTAGCTTTAAACAAGGTGATGCTTGGACGGTTCCCCAGAACGTAAGCGAACTCAACACTTCCGGCAGTGACCTATACGCACACATAGAAGAGGAATCCAATATGCTGTATTATACCAGCAGTGATAGCCTCAAAAGTGGCACGACCAATATTTATAATACCGATTTTGCCAAAATCTTGGAGAAATACAGAAAGTAGGTCCAATTCTTGGGATTATTCCACCGTATCCTTTTTCTTTTTACCCAAAAGTCCACCGAGGATGGATTTGGTAGCGCTTTTTACCGCGTCTTCTTCCGTTTTGGTGCTATCCTTGGTTTCCTCTTTTCCTCCCCCCAGCAAACCACCCAAGGTTTCCGTAATTCCTTCAGATTGGGTTTCAGTAGAATCCTTTTCATTAGACTTAAAGACATCCGCAATTAAGTCTTTGGCCTTATCCTTACCTTGATTTACCAACTTCTGCTTCTGAATTTCCACCAATTGATTGGTCAGTTTGGACACCCCGGAACTCAAATCGGTTTTAACAGTTGGATTGGTATAGTTCCCTCCAATGTTTGCCGTAACCGGAATGGTCAGGTTTTCCAAGTCGTTGTCATCCAATTTTGCAATAAGACCGTTTACTTCACTACCCAGATATTTTGCGGGAACATCCAAGGTTGCGTTGTACTGTAATTGTTGGTCAAACGTATGACTTCCATCTACGTTAACTGCAATATCCTTGTAATTTAAGGAGAAGGGCTTCACCTTTACCGCACCATTGTCAAAACTTAATGCGGTCTTTAGGCCGCTTAAATCCAAATCGTTCGTTTTCAAAAAGCCAAGTTCTCCAGTCAATTTGGACATTAATGGTGCTTTTTCGGCATCGACTTTGGTGGACAACAACTCCGCCAACAAATCCCCAGAAACTGTGGATAGATTTGGGGTAAAATCCTCTTTCAAATTTCCAGAAATCTTAACATCTGAATTTAATTTACCCTGTAGGGCGCTTGCCAAAGGTGCCAGGGTCTTGAACAATTCTAAAGATGCAAAGGAATCGCCAATATCAAAGTCCTGCATGCCCAAATCCATATCAAAAGTGGCCACATCCTCTTTGGTGGACACAGAGCCGTTTACTCCCAGTACGCCGCCAAACAAGTCGGACTGCAAGCCAACGACCTTTGCAGTTTCATCTTTGATAATCAACCTACCTTTTACATTTTTAAGGTTGATATTATCATATATAACGGTATTAGCAGCGGCGTCTATGGTACAATCCAAAAAGGAAGGTATTTTTATTTGTTCTTCCATAGTTGTGGAAGTTTCCTCACCAGAGGTGTCCTCTGCAGTTTCTTCCACCATAAAATCATTTAACGCAAAAGTATTGGAGCTGAGGACAAAGCTTCCTTCTACATTTTCATTGTTGAACAAAAACCCCAATAGATTTGTAAGCGTTCCATTGGCCTTAAAATCTGTTTCGCCGGTTAGGGCCTCAAAAGTGTTCAGCACCACCTTATCTGGTGTGAAATCAACGGACGCTGAGTTGATAGTCACTGGATGCTTCAATTCTTCTGACTTATATTCGAACCCTTGTAGTGCAAGATTCCCGTCTGTCTTTGTATTGCCATACTGTTTATTGTCCAGCGAAGCCATATCAAAAGCAGTAGTAGCATCAGCGGTTAGGGTACCTTTTAGTCCGTAATCCTTGGGCATAGGATAGGCCTGGGATAAATGGGCCAGATTAATCTTCCCGTCAATATGCGCGTTCACTTTGGTGTTTTCAGTGACATCCCTGAGTTTGGCATTTAGGTTGAAACGATCTTGATCGATGCTAAAAGAAAGTCTGTCAATGTTGACATAAGTGTCTTTGACCAAACCGGTCGTGTTGGCAATTTCAGTGTCTATATCCACATTTCTAACCGATTTTGGTAGCTCTGGGTATTTAAAGGACGCGTTTTCCGAATTGATCCGAATTGCAAAAGCGGGGATATGTTCTTCATCAACAACTCCCTTAAACTGTCCTGACACCTCAAAATTCCCGGTGGTCTGCACCTCTTCAATATTTTTAGCATAGGCCTCAGGAACAACAGCCAAAAAATTCCTGAAATCCGACGAGGGTGTTTTAAAAGTGACATCCACCAACTGGTCGGCTTCGTTTACCTGAACAAAACCATCAAAAACCAAAGCCAGTTGATTTACCATGGCCTTGTTTTCCAGAAAGGTGTATTTATTTTCTTTTAGGTCGATGCCAATCAACGCATCCAAGAGAACTTTGTGGTTGTTCAGATACCTCGTGCTGTCCATTTCAAAAGAGACTAAGGCATCTGTCAATGTTCTAAGCTCAGAATTATCCAATGAAAGGTCACCAGTACCAGAATGGTTCATCTCCGACAAGGCCAGCCGGATACCCGTGGTCAAATCGTGATAGACAATATCCGTGTCCTTAATTTCGTAGGAATTCAAGGCAAGGGTGAAATTTTCAGTTTCTTGAGTTGAGGTTCCACTACTGGAATCGTCATTTTTTCCGATATCGTAGTTGGCCCGTTCTTCCTCATCGACCAAAATATTAAGTTTGGCCCTATCAATAATCAGGCTTTTGATGGTTATAGGCTCCTCTGCCGATTTGAACAGTTCCGAAATTCCCATCTTAAGCGCTATTTGGTCTGATGCAAACAAAGTATCACCTTCAAAGGGAACTTTGTTCACCAAAGAAATGCCTTCTAACTCCACATGGGCATTGGGGAAACTTTTAAGCAAACTCAAACTTGCCCCATCAAAATCCAACGTGGCGTTGATATTGTTATTGACCTTATTTTTAATGATTTCTGCAATCTTTCCCTCAAGAAAAAGAGGTAGCGCAACAATAAGTCCCACAAGTATAAGCAGGACGATTCCAGCAATCTTTAGTAGCTTTCGTTTCATAATTTGGGATTTTGTCCAACAAAGTAAGTAAGAAGCTCTTAATCCAGGTTAATCTCTTCCCCTATTTTTAAGTTAAATCTTTTCCGTAATAGATATACGAAGAAATAGAGCAAAGGGGTGTCCAACAGCGCAATAAATACTTTGAAAAGAAAGCCGCTGATCACCAAACCATAGAATAATTCCCATGGAATTTCACCAAAAGTGCAGAGTAGCAGCACCACGGTGAAGGTATCTATAAATTGAGAGGAAAAGGTAGAAAAGTTGTTTCGCAGCCAGAGATACCTGCCCTTGGTGATTCGTTTCCAAAAATGGTAGAGCTGTATATCGATAAACTGGGCCAAAAGGTAGGCCATCATTGAGGCGAACACGGCAACAATGGTATTTCCAAAGACAGACCTGAACATTCCATCGTTCACCGGGGACCATGCCGTAGCCGGGGCAATGTTCGCTGTGGTGACGATCAAAAGGGAGAAAAAGGAAGCGAAAATACCAGCTATGACCACTTGGTTGGCCTTTTTCTTTCCAAAGATTTCCGAAATCAAATCGGTAATCAAAAAGGTGATTGGATAGGGAAGAATCCCGACGGAAATTTCAAAAAGCGGGG
>JBCCUY010000152.1:0-7895 GCA_039196145.1 Bacteroidota bacterium | reverse complement strand
TGGGTCATTATAATATTGAGCTTTTCCTCATCATTTTCGGAAGCAACATAATCGTTTATGATTTCCAAAACGTAGTTGTTAAGTTCTTCTTCGGTTGGTGCAAAAGAGCTTGTTGCCGTATTGGGATCAAAGTTCACCACTTTGTTTATGGAGGACCAAATACCTTCCCTTAACATTTCTATATCATTATCGGAAGAACCCAAGGTCAAGGCTGCTTCTGCCCTGATGAAATACGCAAAAGAGGACAGCAATACAGGATTAATGCCCGCTCCTCCCATCCCCGACGAAATACCTACCGGTTCAAAGGAGTTATTATCAAATTGCCCACCAATGGGATACACCCCCCAAGTGGTTATTTTATCCGAATCGGATGGCAGACCTTGTGCGTCTCCGTGAATTCTTCCCCAATACCCATCCCCAATAGAGGTACAAAATGCATCTACACCGGGGGTGTAGTGTGTTGGAAAACTTTCAGCCAAACAGGGTAGGTCAAATATACCTTGGGCATCTGCTGGCGGAAAACCAGAAACCTGTCGGTAAAAGTAGTATCTGGTTCTTGGGTCTGGACCGCTCTCAAAACCATTAACCATCTCGTTCATTAAATACATGCTCATGTACTCTCCACTCGGTGTATTTTGGTAATTGTTGATGAACTGTGGGTGCCTTACATCCGGAGCAGCTACGTTTTTGCCATATGAAATGGCAAAATCCTCGCTAGCTTCATCGATTAGGTCACCCTCGGCCAAAAGTGCATTGATTCCTGCCAAGGAGGCATCCGGGTCTACAAGCCTGATGTTGTTATAGATTCTAAGTTTAAGTGTTTTTGCCAAGGTGACCCATTTAAGGGTATCCCCAAAATAAAAAATATCACCCGTTGACGGTATGGTGGAAGAAGGAGATTGAGTCAGGTTGTCAATGGCCTCATCCAGCAGGTTCATGGCAATTTCGTAAACGGCTTCGTCATTATCCAATGTTGGATTAAATTCCTCGGCACCCAGAAATGCCGTTGAATATGGTACATCACCAAAATAATCTACCAAGGTGGTTAGGGTGTACGATTCCAAAATTTGGGCTACGCCCTTATGGTGAAAAAGTTCATTTTCATCAGCTGTAGCTTTTATTGTTTGAATATCAATTAGATGTCCGCTGTAGCTTTGTCTCCAGATATCGTCAAAATCCGTAGGTTGGTAGGCATTTTCGTAGAGTGGGCCATACATATGTAGCATACGCACCACTTCCATTCCGGCTTCAAACCCAACTCTGTTATCTTCATCTTCCTCTCCTAGCCATTTCGCAAAGTTGACCATGGCCCCGTTGAGCAATAGATCTATATCGGAATTGGCGGGTGTTGCAACGTTAGGGTTGTCATTTACATCCAAATCAATGGATTCGCAGGACCCTGTTCCCAGTATCAAGGACAGGAATATTAGGGCTAGTGTTGTTTTATATGATATTTTCATTTTCTTTTATTTTAGAATGATGCACGAACGGTTAAGCCATATCTTTTTGCTGTAGGCCCGGTCAATAGGTCAAAACCTCTTGAGTTCCCAACCCCCTCGCTAGAAACAGCGGGGTCAAAGTTTATGGAGTCTGGGAAATTGAATGCCTTGAACCACATATTGTTTCCGGTGGCCGTTATGGTAACATTGCCAAAAGGGGTTTTCTCCAAAGCTTTTTTGGAAAGGGAATAGGATAGCGATATTTCACGGAGCCTCAAATGAGTGGCATCATAAATCCTAAACTCGTCCTCTCCCAAATTTTCCCAATAATGATCATTTGCAGTAATCTGAATATCATTAGGTGTACCATCTTGTTTTACCCCCGGAGCCACAATGGGAATGGTCCGGTCAAAATCGGTTTCTCCTGCCAAACCTCTAATTGTGAGGGCTGCGGCTGTGGCTGAATACATATCGCCACCATGCTGGTAATTCCATTGCATTCCGAAGGTGAAATTCTTATAGGTCAAGGTGTTTATTAGGGTACCCTGCCAATCGGGATTTGGGTCACCAATAATGCCCAACTCATCCCCATCCAGGTAAAGACCATCCGCACCAACAATGGGATTGCCATCCTCATCCCTTTGAATAGGCGAGCCTACAATTACATTGAAGGGTTGTCCCTGAACTGCAAAATTTCCAAGGTTGGAATAAGGGCCGGAGAGAAAGAGTTGGTCTTCTTCTCCACCGGGTAACTCCGTTACCGTACTTTCATAGGCATCAAAGTTGGCAATGAAATTCCACCGGAAGTTGTCAGAAAGGATAGGAGTAACGTTAAACCCGGCTTCAAATCCCTTGGTTTCCAATTTTCCCGCGTTTATTGCGGTAACTGTATACCCCGAAGAAGGATCTAATCGTCTATCCAAAATTTGGTCTGTTGCCTCTTTGGTATAAACACTTCCTTCCAGACCTACTCGATTGTTGAACGCCTTAAGATCGAGACCAAGCTCCAATTCCGAAACCAATTCTGGCTTAAGATTGGGGTTGCCCAATCTATTTGTGCCACTGTCGTCAATATTGACTGGACTTCCATTGATGTTTACGGGATTTCCATTGGCATCCAACCAGGCTTTTGCGGCTACACCAAGTCTATCCTTTGTGACATAAGGGCTTGCGAAATTAGCGGAACTTCCATAGCCAAACCGTAGTTTAAGGTAGTTTAGACCATTTTTGCTCTGAAGCCCTTGAAAGGCTGTAGTTGGAATAAATGAAATGCTTGCACTGGGATAGGCGATGGAGTTGTTTCCTCGTTCGTGTGTGGAGGACCAATCATTTCTTCCAGAAACATTTAAGTAAGCAAAGCTGTTGATTCCTAAGGTAGCAGAAACATATGTGCCATAAACATTTTCCTGCTCCCTATACAGATCTGTTCCAATTCTATCCTCGAAGTTGTTGGCGAAAAACGCGTTGTAAATCAATTGTCTGTCATACCGGACCGATGACGATGTCAATGTATTTCTTCTTGCATTTCCACCTGCGGTAACGGTTAGGTTAAGTCTTTCCGAGAAATCTTTGTTAAAGTTCAAAAGAAAAGAGTGATCCCAGATTTTACCCGTGTACCTTGATTCGTAATACAACCCATTGGGTAGGTAGACCCCGCCCTTGTTCACTTTAAATGCCGCAGTTTCATTGTATCCATCAAATCCGGTTCGCCATGTCGCGGAAAGGGCATCGTTCAATTGATAAGTACCTGACATGGATAAGAATGTCCGATCGGTGACTTCTTCGTCAATCTCGTTTTCAGCGGTCCATCTCGGATTTTGTATACTGTTGTTGGATCTGTAGTAGACGCTCCTATGTAGCTCGTCTTCATAAGGTAGGCCCATAAGATCTATAGATCTTGGGGTATACATCACATTGGCGAATATGCCGGACCCCCCAGCGGCTACATTGGCAGACCCCGTACTTGCAGCGTTGGGAGGGTTTCTTTTATCCGTATTGGCATAGCTCATAGTTCCACTAAAAGTGAACTTGTTGGACAATTTCACCGTCCCCCCAACGCTAAAGTTATTACGCCTTAAGGTATTATTTGGTGTAAAACCTCTTTGCGCGCTATTGGAATAGCTAAGGTTAAAGCGGCCAGCCTCTGTAGATTTGGATACATTTATATTGTTGATTGCGGTAAAACCTGGTTTGAAGAACCTACCTATGCTGTTGTAAGCTTTGTACGAATAGTTGGTATTGCCAGCAAACTGGGGAAAGAAGAGATCAAATGTCCCTCCACCCTGTTGAGCACTGTTATATGCGTTTCCTGAGTAAGGATGAAGGATAAACTCCCCCGTAAGTTCCGAACCCCAGTTGCTGAAAGCCTTACCTCTACTTTGCTGCCATCCGTTACCATATCGGTTTTGGTAATCTGGTATGGAGGCGATTTTCTCAAAGAAGTAGGAGGAGCTTACCGATATTTCCAGTTTGCTTCTTGACAAGCTTCCGGCCCCTGCCTTGGTGGTTATCAAAATAACCCCGTTTCGTCCCTGTTCCCCATAAAGTACAGTGGCACTAAGACCTTTTAAAACACTTAGACTGGAAATATTGTTTGGGTCCAGATCCAAAAGTCTGCTTGCCGAGTTGTTTCCAGATTCGCTTGTAGAGAAGGTGCTTGTTTCGTTGGTATCGTTGGAAAAAGGCACCCCATCAACAATGATCAGCGGTTGATTGCTTCCTGTCATTGTGGAAAAGCCCCTGATGGTAATGTTGGTACCACTCCCTGCCAGACCACTTCCCCCTAGGATATTGACTCCGGCTACTTGGCCGGAGAGGGCCCTCGCAACGTCAGCTTCAGGGCGTTGTGAAATGTCTTCCCCTTTTAGGGTTGTTACGGCATACCCCAGGGCTTTTTTCTCACGTTTCACCCCTTGGGCGGTAACCACAACCTCTTCCAAGGCTTGGGCGTCCTCCCGCATTTGAACGTTTATGGTGTTGGATGCTCCAACGGTTATTCGCTCATCTTGTTGGCCGAGATAAGAGAACAACAAGGTTTGACCCTGTTGGGCAGCGATGGTGTACTTCCCATCAAAATCGGTCTGTGTTCCAACAGTTGAGCCCAGGACAACAATGTTCACGCCAGGAAGGGGTAATCCGCTTTGGTCCGAAACGGTACCTGAGACGCTTTTTTCTTGCGCCCACGCGATTGAGCCGGTGCAAAGTAATAGCACCAGCATCATGCATAGTTTTTTTGATTTCATAAAAAATAATTAAGAGTTAGTCAGCGCAACCAACAAAAACAGGAGTTCAACTTTTATTTGCAGGCTAATTCAAATAATCTTCCAAAAAATGAAAAACAAAGGTTTTGGGGAAGAAAAGTCTTAGCTCCTGTTTACTGAAGATTGCAGGGCAAAAAAACAAAGCAGAAGAACCTAACCTGTTAAGGCTTAAAAACCTTAACTCAATTGCCGAAGGAGATTAACATTAACAAGATGATGGCTGAAGTTACAAACTGGAGCAAGGGTTTTACCACTTGGCCAAAATGACTGGGAAAGAAAATGATATAGCAGATTGTTTACCAGACCTCATAGGATTGATAGTAAGGTATGCTTGCAAACAAATTATCACTTCCATTATTATTTGGAATAGAACTATTTAACCCCGAATGCAATTAAGTCTTATTGGTGTTGCTTTTCAATGGGGGTCCACCTAGAAGGCGCTACCTAGATAAGTGGTTGGGGTAGTGCGAGTGATTTTTTTGAAAGCTTTGTAAAATGAAACTCTATTATTGAAACCACATTCATAAGCTATATCTGAAATGGATTGTGTTTTGTTTTCAAAATCTTGCAAATGAAGTTTTGCTTCTTCAATTCGGTATTTATTGGTGAAGTCGTAAAAACTCATTTTGAAATTCTCGTTAATGACCTGGGAGGCATGATGCCTGGATATGTTAAGCAAGTCGGCAATATCATCCAACTTGAAATCCTGATTTAAATAAGGTTTTTGGGTCAACATGATGTCTTCCAATTTTTCTTTTAGTTCTAGGGAGAAGGATTCGGAAAGCCCAGTTTTTTCGTATTTATTTTTTTCCGTTCCTGACTTGGCCATTTGTGCAGACGATCTGCGAGCACTTTCGGAGCGTTTTAGGACAGCATAAAAGACGATGCCGAAAAGACTTAGTGGAAGTAATTGTGCATAGCCGAGCAATACATATAATTCCGGACTGGATTTCATCCAGCCATAAAAAGTCAACAAACTGTGGTATAAAAAAATAACAATGAAAAGAGAGAACAATCTCTGGGTATGATGGAGCCCTTTTCGCCTTAAAAGGATTGCCAATAAAATCAAGAGCACTTGAAGGAAAAAGAACAAAAAACTCAAATCCCAAGATGACAAGCTATTCATGCTATTCAATATTTTCGCATTAACCACCAGGGTTCTCCTGGCTTTCTGTGCTCAAATTGTTCAAAAGCGTAGTTTTTGTATCACCTCAATTGATGGATGAGCCATTTGAGTTTACGGATGGGGAAAAAATCTACCGTACCATTTTAGAAAAAGGTACCTGAACGGTATACCCCTTTTTATTAAAATAGTCCATGTCTTCGGCTTTTCCGGTAGCTAGAATAAAATCTCCTCCCCATGCCCCTAAGCTTTTTATGGTGCCAGGATAATCAGGAAATAGTTTGGACTTCACAGTTGGAACCCTAAGAACTTCGGATAATAACTGCTCATGCTCGTTCAATAGCATCTCAAATTCAAATAAATCTGAGCTTACCAATACCTTTTCGGTAATACTTGAAATTCCATCCAGAAGAGCTTCTCCATTAAATTGTAGGGTGCGGTACTTGGCGATCGCTTCGCGGCTATTCCGCTTTTCATTGAGGTAAACAAAAAAAAGGGAATCCTTGAAAGGGGGGGCAAAATCAACGATTTCAATCTGGGGACCCCCATCCTGTAACCGATACAGTAGCGGTTTGTTGTTTTGTGCACAAGCTATGTCGTATCCACTGCCCCCAAAAGTATTTTTCAAAAGCCCGTAGGGGTCTATGCCTGCCCATTGTGCTATATTATTGATTAAGGTAGAGGAGGTTCCCAAGCCCCAGTTTCGTGGGAAGGTCAGGTGTGACTCTACCTGCCATCCTGAATTGCCCAAAGGAAAATCCCGGTTCATTCCTAAGGTTACCTCAAGAATCTGTTTCAGCGTGTTAGACGTGTTGGCGTCCGAAGACGAGAGCGCTTCCAATTTCTGAATGGAAAACTGAGCTTGAAACCACACACTGTTGTCGGCATCAAAGCTTTTCCAGTCCAAAATTTTGGAAGAAGTAGCTTTTACATGAAGGGATTGCCCAAATTGTGATGGTACTGCCAATCCTGTGGCACCATCTAAAATGGCATACTCCCCGGTGAGCAGCAGTTTACCATTACTGTAGAAGCTTTGTTCCATTATTGGGATTGAATCTTTTCAAGGGCTTGCTTGACCGATGCGTTGGTAACCGTATGATCTTTGAAATAGGCAACCAGTTGCTCTTTTTCCCTTTCGGTGGCGCCCATCTGGTTGAGTATGTTCATCAAGTGCATTTTCATATGTCCCTTTTGAATACCTGTGGTAACCAAGGATCGGAGAGCTGCAAAGTTTTGTGCCAATCCAGCCACTGCTATAATCTGCATAAGTTCCTTGGCGGAAGGTTGACCCAAAATTTCCAAGGCCAGTTTCACCAAGGGATGCAATGAGGTAAGCCCACCAACGGTTCCCAAGGCTAGCGGGATTTCAATCCAAAATTTAAATTGGTCACCTTCTATTTGAGCATGGGTAAGGCTAGAATAGGAGCCGTCTTTGGCAGCATATGCATGTACCCCTGCCTCAATGGCCCTAAAATCATTTCCGGTGGCCAGCACTACGGCATCTATCCCGTTCATAACCCCTTTATTATGGGTAACGGCCCGGTGGGGTTCCACTTTCGCAATAGTCACTGCCTGAATGATTTTTTCTGCAAATTCCGCTCCGGACATCTCACCTTCGTCCAGTTCGGAAAGGGCACAACTGACCTCTGCGTGCACCAAACAATTGGGGACATAGTTGGACAAAATGCTCATGACCACTTCAATGTCCTTTTCGTTTTCAGTGAAATCTGGATATTGCCGGGCCTCTACTTTTAGTGTTTTGGCAAATTGCTCCAAACAGGAATTAATGAAATTGGCGCCCATCGCATCCAAGGTCTCAAAGGTACAGTGTAGCTGATGGTAGCCATTCATTTTGTCCCCTAGATAGCGCAATTCAATAGCCTTGATACCTCCCCCACGTTTTTCCATGCTTTGGGTTATGGTAGCCGTTTCCCTGAAAAATTTGGGCTTGATTTTTTCAAAAAACGTTTTCAGTTTTTGGTCATTGCCGTGGAACATAAAATGTACCTGACCTATTTTTTCGGTACCCAACACTTTGGTTTTAAACCCGCCTTTGTCCAACCAAAATTTGGC
>JBCCUY010000151.1:0-7899 GCA_039196145.1 Bacteroidota bacterium | reverse complement strand
TATTTATTTTTAAAATTTATATTAATGACCATTACCCAATTGCAATATGTTCTAGCTGTTGCCGAGCATAAAAACTTTACCTTGGCCGCAGAAAAAAGTTTTGTCACCCAACCTACCTTAAGCATGCAGGTGCAGAAACTAGAGGACGAGCTGGACATACTCATCTTTGATAGAGGCAAAAAACCGATTAACATTACTGAAGTGGGGAAAAAGATTGTTGCCCAAGCCAAAAATATTGTCGCCGAAGCAGAACGCATAAAGGACATTGTAGATCAGGACAAGGGATTTATCGGCGGGGATTATACCCTGGGTATTATACCTACCGTAATGCCCACACTGCTGCCGATGTTTTTAAATACGTTCATAAAAAAATATCCCAAGGTCAAGCTAATTATAAAGGAGCAGTCCACGGAAGCCCTCATCAGAAACATTTTGGATGGACATTTGGATGCTGGAATCGCCGCAACTCCCTTAGAAATAGAGTTCATTAAAGAGCGTCCACTTTATTATGAACCCTTCATGGGGTATGTACCCAATAGTCATAGGCTAACTGGGCAACAGCAATTGGGCACAGAGGATTTGGACGTTAGTGATATACTGTTGCTGCAAGACGGCCATTGTTTTAGGGATGGAGTCATTAATCTCTGTAAATCACCTAAAAATCTTCAAGATGAGCATTTTAAAATAGAGAGCGGGAGTTTTGAAACTTTGGTGAGTCTGGCGGATGAGGGAATGGGAATGACCTTACTACCCTACCTAAACACTTTGGATCTTGACGATAAAAAGCGGAAGTTTTTAAGACCGTTTAAAAACCCATCACCAGCAAGGGAGATTAGTCTTATCTATCACAAAAGTGAATTAAAAATTCAAATCACGGAGGCCCTGAAGGATGTGATTTCCAGCATCGTAAAAGGAGCGATAGCTTTTCAAGACGTAAAAATTATCAGCCCATTGGCCAAAAACTAGACCTTGGTGGATAGCAAAAAAAAACGCCGCTTAAAGCGGCATTTTATGTTTAAGATTTTATAAGCAGTAATGTGGGTTGCAACTCTGGTTTGTCCAATATGTAATATTGCAACCAGATTTTAAGTTCTTCGATTTCACTTGGTAATAACCTTGAAACGGCTTTTTTTAATTCTTTCGCGAATAGCTTAGCATCAAAACTAACTTTTTGGAGAACAGTTTTGGTGTAATCTAACATTGCTCTGGGCATAGAAATTGTGATTTGGATTAAAAGGTTGTCCTATAAAATTAAGAAAAATCACTTTCTTGTAGATGAAGCCGTAGTTAAAAATTAAATAATTTCGTGTTAAAATCGATAACCCGAAAGATACACAAGCAACTAGAAATGAGACTTAAGTTCTTCTTTTTCATTCTTTTACCTATCTATTTGATTGTATCTGGCTGCAGTTCATCCCGTGTGAGGGCCATTAATGAAGTCCTGTGGAGCAAACCCCTGGAAAACTCCTTTCACGGACTGGTGCTCTACGACACCTCTTTAAACAAAATCGTTTACAACGTGAACGGAGACCGTTATTTTACCCCGGCCAGTAATGTCAAAATAGTTACTCTTTTTACTGGCATAACTTTACTGGAAGATGACGTCCCCACTTTGCGTTATGTTGCCTCAAAGGATTCCATTTTGTTCGAGGGAACAGGTGACCCGGCTTGGCTTCACCCCTATTTTAAGGATAGTACGGCCATCCACTTTTTGAAAAAATACAATACCATCTCCTGGTATCCCCACAACACGGAAGAAAACAAATTTGGACCGGGATGGGCCTGGGAAGATTACGACACCTATTTTTCACCTGAAAAAGGTGTACTTCCCCTCTATGGTAATGTAATAACCGTTTTCCATACAGAGCAACTGACTATCTCTCCACAGTTTTTTTTGGAAAAAGTGACCTTAAGGGACAAACCATTTCGTAGGGAAAAGTCGGAAAATCAATTCTACATACCACCCAATCGAGGCGACACTTTAGAAATTCCGTTTGTGACCAGTGAAGCGCTCACAAAAAAACTCCTAGAGAGGAAATTGGGTAAATCCATTGCATTGACCACCCATTTTGATGTCCCGGAAAAACAAACGCTTTACGGAATACCATCTGATTCCATTTACAGACGTATGATGTATGAAAGCGACAACTTTCTTGCGGAGCAGATACTGATGATGGCCTCTTCCACCCAATCCGACACGTTGAGCACTAAAGGCGCCATTGATTTTATGTTGGAAAACCATCTGGCCGATTTGGAACAACAGCCCAGATGGGTAGATGGCTCTGGCCTCTCCAGATACAACCTATTTACACCGAAATCATTAGTACAGATACTCCAAAAACTCCATAAGCAAGTACCACAAAACCGTTTGTTTCATCTTTTCCCGCATTGGGATGCTGATGGCACTTCAGAAGTTTGGAACAATACTCAGGTACCACCTTTCATATGGGCTAAATCCGGTTCACTAGGAAACAACTACAACCTAAGCGGGTATCTCCGAACCAAGTCAGGCAAACTGTATATTTTCAGTTTTATGAACAATCATTTTAGAAAGCCATCAAGTGAGATTCGTTCCCAAATCTACAACACCCTTAAACAGGTTTATGAGAAGTATTGATTTTGGACCCGTCCAGTTTTCCTGAAAACTTTTCCATCAGCACTTGAAGTTTTGGTGAAATATGCGTCTTGCAAAAGGGTTTTTCCGGGTTTTTGTAGAAGTAATCCACAAATTTATCCAAAGAAGGCTTGAACGCTCCAAAATGATAGCTCTTGGTTACCAAATTCTCTTCAAAGTCTATTTGTGATTCCCTTAAAAAGTGGTTCACCCTTTCAAAATCCTTTTGGTCAAAAACATAGACCGCGGAGCGATATTTTTCCCTGAACGAATGATTGCTCGTACTGGCATGCGTATGTAGATGGATATCCACCAAATCTTTAAGGCTTATCACCCTATTGTCATAATGCACAATTATTGCTTCGGAATAAGAATTTGGAATCGCTGAAGGCGCAATAAACCCCTGCTCTACTCTAACAACACCTAACAAGGATTGGTAAACCGCTTCAGTACACCAGTGACATCCTCCGCCTAAGCCAATTTTTTCAATGCTCATGATCAATTGGTCGTTAAAACATCAACTGAATAACGCGTGCAACTGGGCATATTGCAATAACATGATGGTCTTGGCATCCTTGATTTCTCCGGTTTGGATCATTTCCAGAGCTTCTTGAAAAGCCATTTCCAAAACCTCAATGTTTTCAGTTTCGTCCTCTGCTCCACCCCCATCACCAATCCGCATTCCATCATGATATTGCCCAATGAAAAAATAAAGAATTTCCGTCACCGAGCCTGGGGACATATACGACTCAAAGACTTTTTCAACATCCTCAATCTTGTAGCCGGTCTCTTCCTCCACCTCCATTTTTATGGTCTCCTCAGCATTCCCCTTTTCAAGAATACCCGCGCAGGCCTCAATCATCATCCCATCTTCGTTACCATTTAGATAGGTTGGCATACGGAACTGACGTGTAAGCACCACGGTTTTCTTTTCCTTATTATAGAGCAAAATGACAGCTCCATTTCCCCGATCATACGCCTCCCTTATCTGGGTTTCCCATGCTCCATCCTCCCGCTGGTACTCAAAGCTGACTTTTTTTAAGGTATACCAATTGTCCGACAGGAGTTCTTTTTTGATATTTTTTACGTTTCCGTATTTCACAGATGTTGATTTTTATGGTGCATTAATCGCTCCAAGCAAAATAATACAATTAATTTCTAGGATGCCTGCCAAATAGGTTTAAAATCTAACAAAATGAAACTTTTTCAGAAGGGGGCATCTAAATTCCTTAGTATCTTTATAACAACAACCTTACGTAGCTTTTCTTATGCAGTCCATAGTCAAATTATACCGCCTGTGTTACTTACTCTCTTTTTCCTTTGCTCTTTTGGGATGTAATTCAAACCAAAAAAAAGAGACTGATCAGCGGCCCGTTCCCAGAATTGCGATTGCTGGTCTAGGAATTGAATCCAGCACTTTTTCACCAGCGCAGACCCATGAAGAGGCATTTCACGCCAGGGTCGGAGATGCAATTTTTGAACGATATCCATTCTTCGCCGCTGATTCCATAAATCGAAACCGAGCCCACTGGATTCCAACCTTGATGGGAAAATCCCTTCCAGGAGGCATTGTCACTCGGGAAGCTTACGAATCTTTGGTTGAAAAAACGTTGAAAATGCTCAAGGAAAATGGCCCTTACGATGGTCTGTTTTTTGATATTCATGGTGCCATGAGCGTTGTGGGCCTTGAAGATGCGGAGGGAGATCTAATTTCTAGAATCAGGGAGGTTATTGGGACCGATGTTCTTATTTCAACCTCCATGGACCTGCATGGAAATGTATCCCAAAAACTGGCCGAGCATTCGGATTTGATCACCTGTTATCGCATGGCCCCGCATGAAGATGCCATAGAGTCCAAGAAACGTGCAGTTGACAATTTATTGGAGCGATTGGAAAAAAACTTGGGCAAACCCAAATACAAGGCCTGGGTCCCCGTTCCCATTCTTCTGCCAGGAGAAAAAACCAGTACCCGCATTGAACCAGGGAAAAGTTTATATGCAGAAGTGCCCGGGGTTGCCGATCAGGATGGGGTTATTGATGCTGCCATTTGGGTGGGTTATGCCTGGGCGGACGAGCCGAGAAACCATGCCGTGGTTATGGTCACCGGGGATGACAAGGAAAAGGTAAGTGCAGGAGCAGAAAAACTGGCCAAGCACTTTTGGGCGGTAAGAAACGAATTTGTATTTGTTGCCCCAACCACAACCTTTGAAGAAAGCCTAAAACAGGCCCTCGCTAGTGACAAGCAACCCTTTATGATCAGTGACATGGGCGATAATCCGACCGCCGGAGGCGCTGGTGATGTTACTTGGACCCTCCAACAACTGTTGCAAAGGGAAGAGTTTAAATCCGCAAACGGACCATCATTGATCTATGCCTCCATTCCAGGCCCAGATTTTGTTCAAGAAGCACTTGAGCTTGGTATAGGTGGTAAAATCAGTGCTCTAGCTGGTGCAGAAGTAGACAATCGGTTTGCCCCACCGCTTCAACTTACCGGAACGGTCACCGCTATCAAGGAAGGCGATGTGCATGCCGAAACAGAGGTGGTGGTCAAAGTGGGTAGTATGCATGTTATCGTAACCAAAAAACGAAAGCCCTATCATCGGGAAAGTGATTTTACGGAATTGGGTCTCAATCCCAGGGAAACAGATATTGTCATGGTAAAAATTGGTTATTTGGTGCCCGAACTATACAACATGCGAGCTGATTGGGTGATGGCCCTGACCCCTGGTGGAGTGGACCAAGATTTGGACCGCTTGGGTTATCAGAATATTAAAAGACCCATGTTTCCGCTGGATAAGGATATGGACACTCCTGATCTTTCCGTACGATGGATTCGTCTATCCGATGATTTGGAGTAAACGAATCAAACAGAAACTGTGTTGTTCAGATACCTCCTAAATGCGAGCATCTCCTGATAAACGGAAATGATCTTGTCCTTGAAATTGGGTTGAAAGACTTCTTCCCTTTTCAAAACGTGTTCCACGCCAAAAGTCTTGTTCCGAAGCAGTGTTATATGGGGATGGTCATTTGAGAATCCCTTTGGGGCATTGGTCAATTTTTCATCCTCGTAAAGACCACCAAACAGTTTCTTAAATGAGGGGCGTCCCAATATGGCCTGAAATTCTTCACCGTTGTAATCTATCCCTTCCCGTATGCTGCGCAAAGTTTTGGGATCGGGTCTCCAAAACCCACCGGCAAGTAGGCATTGCTTTAAGCCTACCTCTACATAGAAATCAGCGGAATTTGGTGCTTTGTCCAGCCCAGCCCCGAAATGGTCCTTGTAAATGGGCTTATGCGGATGGAACATCAGATTGTTATTGATTCTATTTATACCTTTTTTCCCAGGGGTTGGATAATATTCCTCATCCAGTTCGGCCAAGGTATAATCCAAATCATCCAACCAATCAATAAACTGCGCTCTCAGGGACTTATACCACTTCCTGTTGGCATCCATCCACTCTTTATTGTTGTTTTTTTGGAGCTGTTCAAGAAAGTCAAATAAAGCTATGAAGTCCATGCTTCGAAAGTAAGAAGTACTTAGTTAGAAACATAGGAAATTGTCTCAAAACGAATCAACAAAACATCGTTTTAAAACTTGTTATCCCCCATCACAATATCGCCCAAGCCCCCTAAAATGCTTCCCTCGCCCTTGTCCTTACCTCCGCGGGGAATGGAAGCCAGCACCCTTCCTGCCAAACGGCTGAATGGTAGGGATTGCACATAAACAGTACCTGGTCCCTTTAAGGTGGCAAAAAACAGCCCTTCCCCACCAAAAATTGTGTTTTTGATTCCACCAACAAATTCGATATCATAGTCCACGGTATGTGAAAAACCTACGATACACCCAGTATCTACCTTTAAAACCTCTCCTGGAGCCAACTCTTTTTTGGCCATGGTTCCACCAGCATGGACAAATGCCAGTCCATCACCTTCCAGTTTTTGCATGATGAATCCTTCACCACCAAATAATCCCCTTCCCAAGCGTTTAGAAAATTCGATACCTACCGAAACGCCTTTGGCCGCACATAAAAATGCATCCTTCTGACAAATGAATTTTCCACTTTTTTCCGATAAGTCTATTGGAAGAATTTTTCCAGGATATGGGGATGCAAAACTCACCTGTTTTTTGCCTTGTCCCACGTTCAAAAATGCTGTCATAAAAAGACTTTCGCCGGTGAGTAATCGTTTCCCTGCGGAAAACAACTTGCCCAACACGCCGGAATCCTGGTTGGAGCCATCCCCAAAGATGGTATCCATCTGGATCTCGGTATCCATCATCATAAAACTGCCTGCTTCCGCTACCACAGCTTCTTGCGGATCTAACTCTATTTCCACATATTGCATTTCCTCCCCGTAAATTTCGTAGTCTATTTCGTGTGCGTTCATTATATCGTATTTTTTGTTGACAGTTGTTAGTTGGGGAATTTAAGAATTTGTTACAAATCAGTTTCTTTTAAGAATTGCATTTGGAACAAAGGTTTGACTTTTACCAGTATCTAGTTCACCTGTATGCTGTTGTGAATTGAAATGGGGATGCCAAGCGCCGTGAACCCTTCCAAATAAACATCATAAATACCGGGGACATCTGAAGTGAAAAATTCCAGGTCCATCTGTTTGGCTTGAAAGTCCAATTGGGGCAACCAAAGCAATTGTAGTCGAAAATCTGGGATTTGACCCATGTTTGGACCTTCTTGATTCCCATATTTTGGGTGGAAGTATTCTTTTATGGCCTTTGGAGGAACCAACTTGATGGGTTTTACAGCATTACCTAAATGATGCTTGAAAAAAGTACCTTTCTTGGTTTCTATCGAAATAATCCCTTTATAGACGACGGAATTGATCACGCACTCTTTTCTGGACAGTTTTATCGTTTCAACGTTTCCTGCATCATAGACAACCACTTTTGTATGATCCTGAACCATTACGCCATCAATTAAAATTAGCGGTAACAGATCAGTTCCTGTGTTGTAGTCATCTTCCCTGACCTTAAGCTGATCTTCGCCGTCTGCGTTCTTCTCCACCCATGCATTGTCTACAATCTCAAGCATTGTCTCCTTGATGGTTGGGAATCTGGTAAAATCGCTCAATTTATATACCTGGCTGAATTCACGGTAAACGGGTGTAAAAGAATTGTTAGTTATCTGGTTGTCCGGCTTAACTTCTTCAAACGCATTTTCAACTTGGTTATAAATGTTTCGCTTGAGAATCATTTCCTTCATTTCAGGAGTTATCGTAAGTTTTTCAAATCTGAGTTTATCGTAGTTTAAAACAACCTCTGAGTTGAT
>JBCCUY010000150.1:0-7944 GCA_039196145.1 Bacteroidota bacterium | reverse complement strand
TCCACTTCAAATATGACATCCAATCCATTTTCTATAGACTGCTTTCCGGCGTCCGCATAGTCTTGGGTCGTGAAATGTATGAGATTGGTAATTCCCACCGCGTTCGCATCGGATATCACAAATCCATCAAATCCCCATTCGCTTTTCAGTTTTTGATTGAGAAGCCAATCATTGGCGGTGCAGGGTCTTCCATCAAGGGAGTTGTAAGATGTCATTACCGACCAAGCTCCTGCCTTGTGAAAAGCGGCTTTGAATGCTGGGAAATAGACTTCTTCCAAAAGTCTCTCGTTGTAATGAATGGGATAACTGTCCCTGCCGCCCGCACCAACATTTGCGACGAAGTGTTTTGGGGTTGTGATGATACCCTTCTTTTCAAACTCAGCAATGAACGAAGTTCCCATTTGGGTGGTAAGAAAGGGGTCTTCTCCGTAAGTTTCCTCTGTTCTTCCCCAGCGGACATCCCTTGCTATATTGAGTACAGGGGATAGAATTTGTCGGATACCTCTTGTTTTTGTTTCGGTGGCTATGGCATGGGCCACTTCTTTTACCAATGTTGTGTCCCAGGTCGCGGCCAGACCAATAGCCTGGGGGTAGGCGGTTGCCCCTTTGCGTACGAGTCCGTGCAATGCTTCATCAAAGGGAATTATGGGAATACCCAATCTGGTTTCTTCCAGAAAATATTTTTGAATTTTATTGGCAAGCTGGGCGGTTTGTTCTGCTTCCCCGCCTTCGGAATAGTCCAATATTTGTTGTGTGCCCGAAGAAGAAGTGTTCAATTGAAACCCAAATATTCCAGCATTGTATTTTTGCAATCCTTCGGATAAATCGGCCGGAACCATAAATAACTGACCAAATTTTTCTTCGATGGTCATGCGTGATAACAGATCTGACACTCGAGTTTCAATGCTTAATGAGGCATCCTTGTAAGCGGGGACATTGTCTTTGTTTTGACACGCTATGCATAAGGCAAGGCATACCAATAGACAGATTTGTTTTTTCATTTTCTGGTTTGGTTTGATGCAGGGGACGTCAGTTTTTAACCCATTGCATAAAATAGTTCTCTTTACCTCAAAAAGGAAAAGTTTTAGACCGATGACCGCGGTGGAGGGACAAGTACATTCAAAAATCCAGTCATTTAAACAGTATAAAGGTCATCACGGCTATCGCTTGTTTATTTGCGTTGATCGTACCCGTATTCGGGGCCAACCCCATTGAAATGCAAATTTTATCCCAAGTTTTTAATGTATTTGTACTGCCTCTGGTCATTTTGGGGATTCTGCTGTTGGTCAACAACAAAAATCTGATGAAAGGTTTTAGGACCAGTGTACTCATCAATATTGGGCTTATTACGGCCCTGTTTTTTTCACTGGTGATTTCTTTTAACGGGATTGTAGCCCTATCCACTTATTTTTAGCCTAATTACATCACAATATCATTCTTCCATTGATAAGGGGCAGGAAGGTCAGTGTCATCTATAAGTTGCCTGATATCAATTTCAATACCCCTGCTCAAATCAGTTATGGGAACATCATTTGGACCGCCTTCAAATGGGTTTTCCGTATTTTCCCCAATGGCTTCCATGGTATGAAAAACCCAAGAAATTAAAGCGCTGAAAGGAATCGAAAACCAAACAAAATGCTTAGCGATGAACAACTGCAAAGTTTGGGTAAACTCAAAATAAGCGGGGTTCACCTCAAGATATTGAACAATTTTATCCCCTATCACTTCAAATTCCTCCATAATACCAAACGGAACCAGCAGTACAAAAATCCAAACAAAAACATAGTTAGGGTTGCAAATTGCCTTGGATAAGGAAAGTTCTTTATGCGTTCACTTTTTCCCTGAAGGGTGTAGAATTCGGTAAGCATTGACATCATCTCCATATGCCGAAAGTCTTCAATTAACCCTTGGTTCATCAATTCTCCAAGGCGTCGGGATTGCACGCCCAAAAGTTGAGAAGCTTGATTGCCCTTGGCAAAAACTTCGTCAATTTCATCCTTGGAAATATATGGGGAGATGACCTCCTTAATAGGTACCGTATCCTCCAAAACAGTAAGCTGGGTCGCCCTGAATTCTCGATTGGATTTTTGATTTTTGAGATGGGTTTCCCAAGGCTTGTCCTTGCGAAGTTGATACCTTAAAGCGGTTAGCCAAGCTACATGGCGGTGTACCAATTCCCGTTTTATAGCTCGAAGTTCATCATCATTTATAGGTGTCTTTGCGTGTTCGTGAGTTATAAAGTCTTTTACCATAATGGTCCAAGATCGAGAGGCATTTACAATTCCACCCCATATTTTGCGAGCTTCCCAAAGACGGTCATAAGAGGCGTTGTTTTTGAAACTTACGATAAAAGCAACAGCCGTCCCTAGGACACCAAGGGGAAGCCACGGTACATGCAGCCATTTCCATCGTAAGACTTCAAAAAGAAAAACGGGAACGGTTGAGAGTAAAATAAATAAGATTATATGTCTCCTAGTCCAACGGATGACTCCCTTTATGGGAAATATTCTGCGAGTGTACATAGATTATGGTTGTCTATTAGATGAACTACAAAATAGGGAATTTCAAACAGAAGTAACACCTCCTGTATTTCAGGTGCCCACGCTTTGTTGATTTATAAATCCATCAGAGTCTCATCCAAATCTGTTAGGGGATGAATCCAAAAATGGAAATATTCAGAAATAATATTCCAAGACTATGAAATCCAGAAACTACTTCTCCTTCCTTATTACCCTCATATTGCTTTATGTTTTTGGTTCGTGTGAACCATCTATAGAATCGCAATTTTTTAAGAGCGAAAAACTGGATTTTAAACTGCGCATGATTACTGATAGCATCCGAGTTCCCTTTGGAATGGACTTTCTTCCAAATGGGGATATGTTGGTGTCCAATAGGTTTTCTGGTGAGTTGATGCGAGTACATATCGAAACAGGTGATAGAACAATTCTTACCGGTGTTCCAAAATCATATTCGCGGGGTGATGGCGGGGCCTTGGATATCTTACTTCATCCCAATTTCGAAGAAAATGGATGGTTGTATTTCTCACACTCCGTTGGAGACTCTATCAGCAGTTCCATGGTTATAGATAGGGCGAGGCTCAGCGGAGATTCCTTGGTTGATGTACAGCACATTTTCACGGCTTTCCCGTTTTACCGTTCCCCAAGTCATTATGGGTCAAGGATGGCTTTGAAGAATGGTCATCTGTATTTCACTATGGGAGATCGCTATGATTTAATGGATTCCGCACAAACTTTAGGAAACCATTTAGGTAAGGTAATGCGTATTCTGGAAGACGGTAGGACTCCTCGGGATAACCCTTTTATAGGTAGACCGGGTGCAAAAGCGGAGTTGTGGAGTTATGGACATAGAAATCCTCAGGGACTCACCCTGCATCCTGAAACAGGACAGCTTTGGATACATGAACATGGTCCCAAGGGAGGCGATGAGCTGAACTTGGTGAAACCAGGTTTAAATTACGGATGGCCGATCATTTGCCACGGCATCGATTACGATGACACGCCAATCGGCGAAGGCATAACCCATCAAGAAGGATTAGAGCAACCTGTTTACTTTTACACCCCTTCAATTGCCCCTAGTAGTATGGAATTTTATACTGGGGATAAGTTTAAGGTATGGAAGGGAAATCTGTTTATTGGGGCGATGGCATTGACCCATTTGAACCGATTGGAGCTGGAAAATGGAAGGGTGGTACACGAGGAACGGATATTGCAAAATTTCGGTAAGCGAATTCGCGTGGTTAGGCAGGGTCCGGACGGATTGATTTATATTGGAGTGGACGGCGGGGCCATTTACCGATTGGAACCAATTTGACCAACCTATGCAAAACTATTCTTCAATAGCCATTTGAAATCCTCTTTCTTTCTATTTTACGAAAACCCTTTCGTAAATTTTCGTGATTTCCGAAAAAATTATAAAATTATAATAATCAAATACTTATGTTGATTGTTGAATGATTTTTTTGGAGTGGTTGCTTTTGATTTTTATAGTTGACCTGGATAAAATTGGAGTTTTGGGCAAAGCATTTTTTACATTTGAAGTAGACCAACTTCAGAACAATCCATGTATTATTTAGGAATTGACATAGGAAGCTCCTCTATTAAAATAGCCCTTGTTGAAGCCGAGTCCGGAAGAAGCCTTGGTGTTGTGCAACAACCTGAAAAGGAGATGGTGATAGATGCACCTGTAAAAGGGTGGGCAGAGCAGAAGCCCGAAGAGTGGTGGAGTCACATATGTGAGGGTATACATCGAATAAAGCAAACTCTTGGCGTTTCCAAAGGGGACATTCTGGGTGTTGGGATTTCGTACCAGATGCACGGATTGGTCCTTGTGGATGAGAAAGGAACTCCGCTTCGTAAATCCATTATTTGGTGTGATAGTCGAGCCGTAGCTACTGGAAATAAGGCTTATGAAGCAATTGGTAAGAAAAAGTGCGATGAACATCTTTTGAATTCACCGGCCAATTTTACCGCCTCCAAATTAAGGTGGGTTAAAGATAATGAGCCGGAAATCTTCACCAAGACAGCGAAGTTCATGTTGCCGGGCGATTATATTGCGTTTCGATTTTCAGACGAAATCAATACCACCATTTCAGGACTTTCAGAGGGGGTTTTCTGGGATTTCATCCAAGATAAGCTATCACAAGAGATAATGGAACATCATGGGTTTTCCAATAATTTGGTCCCGAAGGTGGTGGATACTTTTGGGGTGCAGGTCAGGGTATCCAAACAGGGAGCTGAACAAAGTGGGCTTTTGGAAGGCACACCAATTTTGTATAGGGCTGGCGACCAACCCAACAATGCGCTATCACTCAATGTTTTTAACCCGGGCGAAGTAGCGGCTACAGGAGGGACTTCTGGTGTGGTATATGCGGTAACGGACAATCTTTCTGTAAAAGAGAGTTCAAGGGTAAACAATTTTGCCCATGTCAACTACGAAAGGGGCAAAGTGCAAAATATTGGAAAACTATTATGCATTAACGGAGCGGGAATCCAATATAGATGGCTATTGAACAATTTAGCGGTTTCGTCCTATGAAGAAATGAACCAATTGGCCAGTGAAGTGGAGGTAGGTGCAGATGGTGTTTGCGTGATACCCTTTGGAAATGGTGCGGAACGCATGCTTTTGAACCAGGACATCGGTACGCGAATTACAAACCTTAATCTGAACAGACACTCAAAGGCCCACATTTGCCGGGCTGCGTTGGAAGGTATTGCATTTTCCTTTGTTTACGGTATGGAGATTATGAAATCAGATGGAATCAAAGCCAAAGTGCTTCGGGCCGGCAACGATAATCTTTTCCGATCGGAAATATTTGCCAAAACCATTGCCACACTTATCGGCCAAGAAATTGAAATCTATGATACCACTGGAGCAATAGGCGCCGCAAGGGCCTGTACCATTTATGAAAATGGTTATGGGGCATTTTCGGACTATATGAAAAATGATCATATCATGACCTTCATGCCGCTTAAGGACAAAAAGCAATATCAACTGGCATACGAAAACTGGAAAAAAGAACTGGAATTAATTATAACCAAATAACATAGACTTATGGCACTACTTGGAGATAAAGAATTTTTTAAAGGAATTGGCGAAATCAAATACGAAGGTCGGGAATCTGACAACCCCATGGCTTTTAAGTTTTACAACCCGGACCAGGTGGTTGCAGGGAAAACCATGAGGCAACATTTTAAGTTTGCTATGGCCTACTGGCATACCTTATGCGGAACTGGTGGGGACCCGTTTGGACCCGGTACTAAGCAATTTCCTTGGGCTTCGGCCTCAGACCCAATATTGGCCGCAAAGGACAAGGCGGATGCAGCGTTTGAGTTTGTAACCAAAATGGGTTTTGATTACTACTGTTTTCACGATTTTGATTTGGTGGATGAAGCGGAGAATCTATCCGAATCCGAAAAAAGGGTTCATACGATAGTGGATTATTTGAAGGAAAAGCAAAAGGAATCCGAGGTAAAACTACTATGGGGAACAGCCAACTGCTTCTCCAATCCTAGATATATGAATGGTGCCGCGTCCAACCCCAATTTTGACGTTGTGGCCCATGCCGGAGCCCAAGTAAAAATTGCCTTGGATGCCACTATAGCGCTAGATGGGGAAAACTATGTTTTTTGGGGGGGACGGGAAGGCTATATGTCTTTGCTCAACACCCAAATGCAGCTAGAGCAGGACAACATTGGCCGCTTTTTAAATATGGCTAAGGACTATGCCCGAGGTCAAGGGTTTAAGGGCACATTTTTTATTGAGCCGAAGCCTATGGAGCCTACCAAGCACCAATACGATTTTGATGCCGCTACAAGCATCAACACCATCAACGCCCATGGACTTCAGGATGATTTTAAACTGAACATTGAAGTAAACCATGCCACTTTGGCCCAACATACCTTCCAACATGAACTTCAGGTAGCTGCCAATGCTGGAATGTTGGGAAGTATCGATGCCAACAGGGGTGATTATCAAAATGGATGGGATACTGATCAATTCCCAAACAATGTTTTGGAAACCACAGAGGCCATGTTGGTTTTACTTAAATCCGGAGGGCTTCAAGGCGGAGGGGTTAACTTTGATGCCAAAACCCGAAGAAATTCTACGGATTTGGAGGATATTTTTCTTGCCCACATTGGTGGAGCTGACACGTTCGCCCGAGCCCTTTTGGTAGCTGATGCCATACTTCAAAAATCAACTTACGATAGTTTGTTGGATAATCGATATGCTTCCTTCGGCAAGGGAAAAGGAGCGGAATTTACCGCCGGTAAGCTCAGCCTGACCGATTTGTACGATTATGCTTCTTCCAATGGCGAACCCGAGCAAATAAGCGGAAAACAAGAATTGTTTGAAAACATTTTGAACCAGTATATCTAAAAACCTTCTGGGATGGAATCAATATTGGAAACAGCGGATTGGTGGGTATTAGGGGCCTACTTGGCAGCACTTATTGGGGTTGCCATTTGGGTAGTTCTTCAAAAAAATAAAAACACGGAAGACTACTTCTTGGCAGGGAGAAATGTTGGCTGGTTTGTCATTGGAGCTTCCATTTTTGCCTCTAATATTGGTTCCGAACATGTGGTGGGCCTTGCGGGAACAGGAGCAGAATCAGGAATGCCCATGGCCCATTATGAATTACACGCCTGGATAGTGCTGCTGCTGGGTTGGCTTTTTCTTCCATTTTATTTCAGGAGTAAGGCTTTCACCATGCCCGAGTTCTTGGAAAAACGTTTTGATAGTCGTTCCAGATGGTTCCTCTCCGTCTTTTCCTTGGTAGGTTATGTGATTACAAAAGTATCAGTGACCATTTATGCGGGAGGGATTGTAGTCTCCGAACTTCTGGGAATTCCCTTTTGGTATGGTGCCATCGGCATCGTGGTTTTTACCGGTGCTTATACCATTGTTGGCGGAATGAAGGCCGTTATTTATACCGAGACCCTCCAGACCATTATTTTGATTGCAGGTTCTTTGGTCATTACCTATTTGGGACTTCAAGAAGTAGGGGGGTGGCAAGAGTTAAGATCGGTTGCGGGAAGTGAGCATTTTAATATGTGGCGTCCTATTTCCGACCCCGACTTTCCCTGGACAGGGATGCTCATTGGGGGTACTATCGTTGGGATATGGTATTGGTGCACCGATCAATATATTGTTCAACGTACACTGGCAGCAAACAATATCAAGATTGGGCGTCGCGGCGCTATTTTTGGAGCTTATTTAAAACTTCTCCCAATCTTTATCTTTTTGATTCCTGGAATTATAGCATTCGCCTTGTCGCAACATGGTGTACTTTCTTATGAAAAAAGCGATCAGGTATTTCCAGTTTTGGTGAAGACACTCTTACCGGTAGGTCTTAAAGGTCTGGTGGCTGGTGGGCTTATGGCAGCACTGATGAGTTCCTTGGCCTCGGTTTTTAATAGTTGTTCC
>JBCCUY010000149.1:0-7966 GCA_039196145.1 Bacteroidota bacterium | reverse complement strand
TGAAAGGCGGGAAAGCATATCTCCAACGTTAATCATGAGCTGGTCTGGTTTTGCGATGGCATCCACCCATTCGCCTTCATGGTTTTGAACCTGCAGACCTTTGCCGTGGGCGCCCATTAAAAGTGTTATTAGGTTAATATCACCATGAGCGGCCGCTCTTACAGCATTTTTGGGCTCCGTTTTGATAGGTGGATAGTGTATGGGCCTTAAAATGGAATTTCCGTTTTTGATCCATTCGTCGAAATAGGTCTCCTCCAGTTTAAGGTGTAAAGCAAGTGCCCGAAGTACATACTTTGCCGTTTTTTCCAACATCTTGTATGTCTCTTTTCCGGTAGAATTGAATTCAGGGAGTTCAGAAACCTGGACATTATCAGGGTATTCCTGTTCCAGTTTTGGGTTGTCTTCAACATATTGGCCAAAATGCCAAAACTCCTTTAAGTCTCCCTCCTTTTTTCCTTTGGCATGTTCTTTCCCAAAAGAAGTATACCCGCGTTGACCGCCAATGCCTTCAATCTCATACCTGTCTTTCATCTCTTGGGGCAACTGAAAAAAACCTTTGATTTCGGCATAGAGTTTATCCACCAGCTCATCGGACAAAAAATGTCCGCTTAGCGCTACAAAGCCTATATCCTCAAAAGCAGCCCCAATTTCCTTGATAAACTTCTCTTTTCTTGCAGGATCTCCGGACACGAAATCGCCCAGGTCAACACTTGGAATTCCACTCATAATAGTTATTTATTGGTCTATCAAAGGTATGAAATATTGATGGACGCTCGGAAAGTTTAGCGTGCGATGGACGGCTTTTTTACTACATTTATCCCCATTGAATTTGAACGCATGAGATACCATATTGGAGATTTGGCCAAGGAGGAGTTGGTAAACCTTTACATGGGCATGTTGAAGCCCAGAATGATAGAAGAAAAAATGCTGGTGCTGCTCCGGCAGGGTAAGATTTCAAAATGGTTCAGTGGGATTGGTCAGGAAGCAATTTCCGTAGGCGTGTCCCAATCACTAAAGGCGGAGGAATACATCTTACCCATGCACCGTAATCTGGGGGTTTTCACCTCTCGAAATGTACCTCTGTATCGTCTTTTCGCTCAATGGCAGGGTAAGGCAAGCGGTTTTACAAACGGCAGGGACAGGAGTTTTCACTTTGGGAGTCAGGAACACAGGATAGTTGGCATGATTTCCCACTTGGGCCCCCAATTGGGCGTGGCCGACGGTATTGCATTAGCTGATTTATTACGAAGAAAAAAGAGGGTTACTGCGGTTTTTACGGGAGAAGGAGCTACCAGTGAAGGGGATTTTCACGAAGCCTTGAATGTGGCTTCGGTATGGAACCTACCCGTCCTTTTTTGCATAGAAAACAATGGCTATGGACTGTCCACGCCTACTAACGAACAATACAATTGCGAAAACTTGGCGGATAGGGCCAAGGGTTATGGAATGGAATGCCGAATTATTGATGGCAATAATATTCTGGAGGTGTATAGAAAGGTGAGTGAGCTTTGTAAGGCTATGCGAAAAAGGCCACGTCCTATTTTAGTGGAATTCAAGACGTTTCGAATGCGTGGACGCGAGGAGGCTAGTGGAACCAAATATGTCCCGGAAAAGCTAATGAAAAAATGGGCCAAGAAGGATCCTATTTCCAATTACGAAGATTTCCTAGTCGCTGAGGGAGTGCTGGATTTGAAGGAAATTGAAGTAGCAAAAAAGAACATTAGCGATGAAATTAACGAAAACCTAAAGCAGGCTTTTGACGAAAATTCAGTTTCTTTTAATGAAAGTAAGGAATTAGGTGATGTATACCAAAAATATGTATATAAGGAAGTTGCATCAAATAAAGAGGTAAGGAACATGCGATTAGTGGATGCCATATCCGAGAGTTTGGAACAATCCATGTACGCGCATAACGAGCTTATTCTTTTGGGACAGGATATTGCGGAGTACGGAGGGGTTTTTAAGATTACGGAAGGCTTTGTTCCCAAGTTTGGAAAAAGCAGGGTTAGAAATACCCCCATCTGCGAATCCGCGATTGTCTCGGCCGCGATGGGTCTGTCCATAAATGGGATGAAAACTGTGGTGGAAATGCAGTTTGCCGACTTTGTTAGTTCTGGGTTTAATCCCATTGTGAATTATCTGGCCAAAGTGCACTATCGCTGGGGACAAGCAGCTGATGTTGTTATCCGTATGCCCTGCGGTGCAGGAGTCGGGGCGGGCCCTTTTCACTCCCAGACCAACGAAGCCTGGTTTACGAAGACCCCTGGACTCAAGGTGGTCTACCCGGCTTTTCCCCATGATGCAAAAGGTTTATTGAATACCGCCATCAACGACCCCAATCCGGTGCTTTTCTTTGAACATAAAGGACTCTACCGCAGCGTGTACGGCGATGTGCCAACGGAATACTACACCTTACCCTTGGGTAAGGCCAGTTTGCTTAAGGAAGGAGAAAGGCTCTCTATAGTCACCTATGGAGCTGGAGTGCATTGGGCCCTGGAAATTTTAGAAAATCATCCAGAGATTCAAGCAGATCTTATAGATTTGCGCACACTTCAACCTCTTGACATAGAAACCGTTTATAACTCAGTTCGTAAAACGGGTAAACTGATTATTTTACAGGAAGACACGCTGTTTGGTGGAATTGCAAGCGATATTTCGGCCATGGTGATGGAAAATTGTTTTGAGTTTTTGGATGCTCCCGTTAAGCGGGTGGGCAGTTTGGAGACTCCTGTACCATTTGCCAAAGCCTTGGAAACACATTACTTGCCAAAACAGCGATTTGAAACTGCATTGCTGGAGTTGAACGCCTACTAGCAAATGCATTTTTTAACAATTTTTTAACAATTCAAAAGAGTCGATGCGGTGTCTCAATCGTATATACTCAAAATTAAATTCCAATTCTTATGGTAAAACAAGGATTATTTGTGATAGCTCTTGCTGGACTATTACTTACTTCGTGTTCTGTTTCAAAAAGTGCAAGAACACAGCGCAACCTTTTTAGTGGCTCATGGAGTCTTGACAACATTTCGTACGAAAACAATACCGGAAATTTTAAATCCGTCATCTTTAACGATGCCGAAGACATATGCTTTGAAGGCAGTGATTGGTTCTTTAGGGATAATAACAGTACGGGTAGGTATACCATTTCACAAAGCTCACTTTGCCAGGGCGGAGACCGCTTCTTTAGATGGTCTGTAGTAGAGCCTTCCCAAAACTACAGCAGCCAGCTGCAATTCAAATTTATTGACGAAAACAGAAAAGATATTTCAGGAGGACTTGGTTACCGTTTGAATATTGCCAGTTTAACGGAACAAAACATGGTATTGAAGTCCAATGTATCCGTTGAAGGCGAACTGGTAACAATAGTATATGAATTCTCAAAAAAATAAGCAGATGAAAAATATGATAACAAAAGGTATGGCCGTTCTTTTGGCTCTTGGATTGATAATAAGTTGTAACACGGTGAAAAACGCCAACAACACTCAAAAAGGGGCAGCTATTGGAGCTGCTGGTGGCGCCGTTATTGGTGGCATCATTGGCAACAACGTGGGTAAAAAAGGTAACACAGCACTTGGAGCCATCATAGGAGCCGTAGTTGGAGGTGCCGCCGGTGGATATATTGGAAATCGAATGGACCGCCAATCTGAGCGAATCGAGGAGGAGATTCCCGGAGCTGAGGTTAAAAGAGTAGGTGAAGGTATCAATGTTACCTTTAACGAAGATGCAGGAGTGTATTTTGATACCAATAAGTCCGATGTAAAAGGAACTTCTGCTACTACATTGGATAAGTTGGCCGGAATCTTCAAAGAATACCCAAAGTCCGTTATCTTGGTTGAAGGGCATACCGACAGTGCGGGAAGCGAGGAATACAATTGGAGTCTATCTCAACAGCGGGCCGAATCTGTCACCAACTATTTGGTGAGCAAAGGGATTTCTGCCGGAAGGTTCACCACAAAATGGTATGGGGAGACCCAACCAAGGGAAAGTAACGAAACTTCTGAAGGAAAGGCAAAGAACAGACGTGTGGAATTGGCCATTGTTGCCAGTGATGAGCTTAAGCAAGAAGCTTACCAGAGCACAAAAAACTAAAAGTTTCTTCCTAGTATAATTTTAATCCCGGCTTTTGGCCGGGATTTTTGTTTCAATACCCTATCTTCATGGAGTGAAGGACTCAGAAGTGGTCATTGTAGGCGGAGGCCTGGCCGGTTTAACGGCTGCCTTGGATTTAGCAGGTAAGGGAAGGCAGGTCACCGTTGTGGAGAAAAAGGAATACCCCAGACATAAGGTCTGCGGGGAATACGTATCCAATGAAGTGAGACCTTACTTGGACTATTTGGGAGTTGATTTCGACTGTATGCGACTTCCGGAAATAAAACGATTCCAACTCAGCACAAAAAAAGGCAAGTCGGTCGAGGTAAATCTTCCTCTGGGTGGTTTTGGGATAAGCCGATATACTTTTGATTATCTGCTTTGCAAAGCCGCAAAGGCCAAAGGTATCCACCTTCTTTTTGACACCGTTTCAGGTATCCAATTCAATGGGAAAGATTCAGTAGTGGAGTTAGCTTCCAAATCCAAATTAAGGGCCAAAGTGGTCCTTGGGGCCTATGGAAGGCGATCTAAATTGGATGTTGGACTAGGTAGGAGAAATCCAGAAGAGAAATCTCCCTGGATAGGTATAAAATGCCATTATAAGGACTATAATCACCCTGAAAATGTGGTGGCCTTACATAACTTTCCAGGCGGGTATGCCGGAATTTCCCAGGTAGAAAATGGGATAATCAATTTATGTTATTTGGTTCGGGAGCAACAGTTTCGGGCGATAGGGGACATTAGCATGTTCAATGACAAGATGTTGGGACAAAACCGCTTTTTGAAGGATTTCCTGGCAAAGGCCGAACCTGTTTTTGAAAAGCCGATGAGTATTGCCCAGATTTCGTTTGATGCCAAGTCCCAGGTTGAAAATCATATATTGATGTGTGGTGACACCGCGGGAATGATACACCCTTTGTGCGGCAACGGAATGGCCATGGCCATCCATAGTGCCAAAATAGCCTCAATGGAGGTGGAAAAGTTCCTTAGAGGAGAACACCAAACACGAAAAAGTATGGAATTGGGATATCAAAAACAATGGCGAAAGGAATTTGGAAAACGACTTTGGATGGGCAGGCAACTCCAAGCACTTATGATGCATACCAAGTGGTTTAATCTTGGAATGGATACGGTTGCGCATTCGAAAATGGTGTTGACATCATTAATTAAAAATACCCACGGCTCGCCGATTTTGAACTAATGGATTTTACCTTAAGAAGTAGGGAAGATGAGTTGATGGATGACCCCAATATGCCATTTGAGGTTCTTCAGAATGCGTATGCGGACATCAATTTATGCAACAAAATACTGGGTGGGCAGTCGATAACTTTGAATGGGGTCTGGGAATTGGTGAAAAAAGACCTAAAAAAATCGTATACGATTTTAGATATGGGCTGTGGTGATGGATCCATGTTGGTAAAACTGTCCCGTTTCCTAAGTAAAAATGGGGTTTTGCACCAAATGATAGGGGTAGATCAACGGGACGACGTGCTGCGTATTGCTAGGCATAAAACAGAAAATTTGTCCCACATAACGTTCCATAAAGTAGACATCCTTGAAGCAGGAAACGACCTTTCCTGCGACATCCTCATCAATACATTGACCATGCACCATTTTGAAGCCGAACGCATCGAAGCCTTTTTGAACAAATTTATACAACTTGCTCGTGTAGGTGTGGTGATCAATGATCTACAGCGTAGCAAGTGGGCCTATACCTTATTTAAATTATTCAGCTTTTTTTTCATAAAAACGGATGTGGCCAAAAATGATGGATTGGTTTCTATAAGTAAGGGGTTTAGAAAGGAAGAACTACAGGAACTGTCCAAAAACATACCGAACGTTACACATAAGATACAATGGAAATGGGCATTCCGTTATGTATGGGTCATGGAATTCAATCGACATAACAAATGATGGATGGAGTTCGTATAGTTGAAGTGTCCAAGCAATTGCCGAAGTATAGTCGAAGTACTTCGGATATCCTCCCTTTCGTGGAAACCTGGTTGGCAGATCAGGAAGAACGTTATCGCCGTAAGGTGGTTAAAATATTTGAAGGTGCTGGAGTGGACCGAAGATATGGAATCATGAATATCGAGGAAGTATTCACTGCCACATCCTTCGAAGAAAAAAATGCTATCTATGAGCGGGAGGTAAAGGCATTGGGCGGCCAAGCTCTTGAAAAAGCACTTTTAAGAGCCGGGTGGGAAAGCGATTCCCTGGATTTCATAATCACTGTAAGCTGTACCGGAATTATGATTCCTTCTTTGGACGCCTATTTGGTCAATGCTCTTGGACTAAGACAGGATATTGTTCGATTGCCTGTAACCGAAATGGGGTGTGCTGCAGGAGTTTCCGGATTGATATATGCGGCCAATTTTCTTCGGGCAAACCCTGGGAAGAGAGCTGCAATAGTGGCAGTAGAAAGCCCTACGGCAACCTTTCAGATGAATGATTTTTCTATGGCGAACATGGTGAGTGCCGCCATTTTTGGGGATGGTGCTGCCTGCGCACTGTTGTCCTCTGAAGAAGATGCTGATGGCCCAAAAATAATTGGGGAAGAAATGTATCATTTTAAGAACGCTACCCATTTAATGGGTTTTGATTTGACAAATACGGGATTGAAAATGATACTTGACCCAGATGTCCCAGAAGTGATAGCGGAACATTTTCCTGCTATTGTTCACCCATTTTTGGAACGACATGGAACCCATATCGAAAATGTACATCATTTGATTTTTCATCCCGGAGGGAAGAAAATTGTACGGACTGTTGAGGAATTGTTTGGTAAATTAGGGAAGAATATTGATGATACCCGAGAGGTGCTCAAAAACTATGGAAACATGAGTAGTGTTACTGTTTTGTATGTGTTGGAGCGATTTCTGGAAAGGGCAATTGCTCAAGGTGAGCAAGGGCTGGTATTGAGTTTTGGGCCTGGTTTCTCCGCCCAAAGGGTATTATTGGAGTGGTAAATAGTATAGATGCAGAATTCTTCAAAATGGGCTTTGATATTGGGTGGCAGCAGTGGATTGGGGTTGGCTACCGCCGAAAAACTTGGGAAACATGGGTTTAACCTGATCATCGTCCATAGGGATAGGAAATCTGACATGGAAGAAATCCAGCTTAGGTTTCAACGGATAGCTTCTTACGGTATTCAGTTGGTTTCCTATAATAAGGACGCCGTAAATCCCGAAACCCGAAAGGAGCTCATTAAGGCAGTGCGGGAGTTTACGGCAGATAATGGTATTTCCATTGTGGTGCACAGCATTGCTAAAGGCAACGTCAAACCTATGCAAGGCCAGGATTCATCTTTACTTACGGGACTGGATTTCCGAATCACCATTGATGCCATGGCCATCAGCCTTTATGACTGGGTCCATGATTTGGTTTCCGCTGGGGCGATGGCTTTGGATACGCGAATCATTGCGTTTACCAGCGAAGGAAATACCCGGGCCATCCGCAACTATGCGGCGGTTTCGGCTGCCAAAACTGCTTTGGAGGCCATTGTGCGCAATATTGCTTTGGAGTTTGCGCTCATGGGCATCAAGGCGAATTGTATTCAGGCAGGTGTAACGGATACCAGATCGTTTCGGATGATTCCCAATAGCGATGCCATTAAGAATGCGGCACTCATTAGAAATCCCAACTACAGACTGACTTCCCCCGAAGATGTAGCGAACGCGGCCTATCTCCTGACATTGGATGAGGCCAAATGGATTACGGGAACAGTGATAAAAGTGGACGGAGGCGAAAGCTTACAGTAATATGACCAAAAAGGACGTACTATCACATTTACCATATCAGGCGCCTTTTCTTTTTGTGGATGGGCTTACTCATCTGGACCAAAATTCGGTGTGTGGCCATTATACTTTCAAAGCCG
>JBCCUY010000148.1:0-8057 GCA_039196145.1 Bacteroidota bacterium | reverse complement strand
TTTGGTGGGAGTGTGGCCTTGACCATGGCCAACAGCGGTGCGGACCTTGATGCCGTTGCGGCCTTTCATAGTGGAGTAGGTTTGCCCATACCGCCAAATAAAGACCTCAAAGCTCGGGTATTGGTGTGCAATGGAGCAGATGACCCCTTTATAAGTCCAGAGTCCATTACCGCCTTTACTACCGCAATGGATTCCATTGGAGCCAAGTATGAGTATATCTCATACCCTGGCGTAAAACATAGCTTTACTTCCAAAGCGGCAGATGCCAACGGGGAAAAATTTCAATTGCCTCTGGCGTACGATGCGGAAGCAGATCAAAAATCATGGGCGAGTTTGCAACAAATGCTGATGGAAGTATTTTAATCCCAACCAAAAACTTTTTTAAACCAAGTCTCTGAATCCACTATCAGTTTCCTTTCTGCATATGAATGCTATAAAATCTAAAAAAATAAAGATGAAATCTTTTCTGAGCTATTTTGTTTTCCTTTTCCTTTTTGCCCAAGTGTTAACTGCCCAAGACCGGATTACCGGAGAGTCTTTTGCTACCCGTTCCGTGGTGCTGGGCCAGAATGGGATGGTGGCGACAAGCCACCCCTTGGCTACCCAAATTGGGCTTGAAATGCTTAAAAAAGGGGGTAATGCTATTGATGCTGCTATTGCGGCCAATGCAGCATTGGGACTTATGGAGCCCACGGGCTGTGGAATAGGAGGGGACCTTTTTGCCATTGTCTGGGATGGTAAAACAAAAAAACTCTACGGCCTCAATGCTAGTGGACGTTCGCCCCAAAAACTCACTTTGGAATATTTTGAGGAGCAGGGCATGGCGAAAATCCCTTCGCATGGACCGCTTCCGGTAAGCGTTCCAGGTGCTGTGGATGGCTGGTTTGAGTTGCATCAGAAATTTGGCTCAAGACCCATGGCAGAGATTCTTGCCCCTGCTATAGATTATGCAGAAAAAGGTTTTCCTTTAACTGAGCTGATAGCTTGGTATATACAGCGTACGGTGCCTTTTTTCGAATCAAAAGGATTTCCGAACATTGAGGATACTTATAAATCCCAGAATGGAGGCATACTGCCCGATGAAGGGGAAATCTACAAAAACCCGTACCTCGCCAATACCTATCGGAAAATAGCTGAGGGAGGTCGGGATGCTTTTTACAAGGGTGAAATTGCCAAAACCATTGGGAAGTTCATTAAGGATCAAGGTGGCTTTTTGTCCGCCAAGGATTTGGCAGCCCATAAGTCGGAGTGGGTAGAGCCAGTATCCATTAATTACCGGGGATATGATGTTTGGGAGCTACCCCCAAATGGTCAAGGAATTGCTGCACTTCAAATGTTGCAAATCTTGGAAGGGTATGACTTTTCAGACATTGAATTCGGTAGCGCTGAGCATCTGCACCTATTTACGGAAGCCAAGAAGTTGGCCTTTGAAGATCGCGCAAAGTACTATGCTGACATGGACTTCTTTGATGTACCGGTTGAGCAATTGTTATCAAAGGACTATGCCAAAAGTCGAAGAGCGCAGATTGGCGATAGGGCAGGAACCTATACTGCCGGCGAGATTTCCGCTGGAGAAACCATTTATATGACGGTGGCAGACGGTGAGGGAACCATGATTTCCTTGATCCAGAGTAATTACCGCGGAATGGGCTCCGGAATGGCACCGCCCAAATTGGGTTTCATGCTTCAGGACCGTGGTGAACTGTTCAGTTTAAAACGTGGTCAGGCCAATACTTTCGAACCCGGAAAACGACCTTTCCATACCATAATTCCAGCCTTTGTCACCAAAGATGGGAAACCCTTCGTCAGTTTTGGGGTAATGGGTGGGGATTTTCAGCCTATGGGCCATACGCAAATTGTGATGAATCTTGTTGACTTTGGGATGAACCTTCAAGAAGCTGGGGATGCCCCCCGTTGGGATCATACTGGTGGAGCGAGCCCTATGGGAAGAACTTCTGAAAATACAGGCCTAATTCGAACCGAATCCGGAATTCCGTATACCACGATCCGTGGACTTATGGACAAGGGCCACAAAATGGGAACTGCCAGAGGGATTTATGGCGGATACCAGGCCATTTTATGGGATGATAAAAACAAGGTTTATCACGGCGCTTCGGAAAGTCGGAAAGATGGACAGGCAGCAGGCTATTAAACATTCTCGGATAGCCTAGTCCTTAACCTTATTCCAACGGACTCTTATTTCTTTTTTGTGAATCATTGGTGACTTGCAAATCAAATGCAACTGAGTTGCATTTATTAGGATTTTCGTATATTTTTACGACTCAGTTGCATTTACCCGTTGTTGGTAAATGGCCAAAATCACTAAAAAGAAAATGATGAACAATCATAAACTGCCAGTTACTGTACTAAGCGGGTTTTTAGGAGCAGGTAAAACCACCTTGCTCAACCATGTGTTGCACAACAAAGAAGGGATCAAAGTAGCCGTTATCGTGAATGACATGAGCGAGGTGAACGTGGATGCCGAACTGGTAAAGAGCGAAAACACCCTTTCACGGACGGAGGAAAAATTGGTGGAGATGAGTAACGGCTGCATTTGCTGTACACTCAGGGAAGACCTGATGGTGGAGGTAGAACGCTTGGCCAAAGAAAATCGGTTTGATTACCTCCTTATAGAGAGTACAGGTATCAGTGAACCCGTTCCAGTGGCCCAAACCTTCTCCTTTGTGGATGAGGAAAACAATATTGACCTGTCCCGTTTCAGCTATGTGGATACAATGGTGACCGTTGTGGATGCCTTTAATTTTTTCCGGGATTTTGGAAGTCCAGAAACCTTGATGGATAGAGAGCTTACGGATATGGATGGGGATTTTAGAACCATTGTCAATTTGCTTACAGATCAGGTTGAATTTGCAAACGTCATCGTTCTCAACAAAACCGATTTGGTTTCGAAAGAACATTTAGGGCTTCTACGGACCACCATGCAAAAGCTTAATCCTTCGGCCCAAATCGTGGAATCTGAATTTGGAAAGGTAAGCCCTCAAAAAATTTTTCATACAGGTCTCTTCAATTTTGAGGAAGCCGAACAAAGCGCCGGTTGGATTGAGGAGCTCAAAAAAGAAGAGCATACCCCGGAGACCGAGGAATATGGCATAAGTTCCTTCGTGTATCGGAATAGAAAACCATTTGACCCTGATCGGTTTTGGCATTATGCACAGCAAGGATTTCCTAGCACTATCATTAGAAGTAAAGGACTGTTTTGGATGGCTTCCCGGCCCAATCAAGCCCTAATCTGGGGTCAGGCTGGAGGATCATTACGAACAGACAGTGCAGGAGTTTGGTGGAGCAGTATGTCATTTCAGCAACGATCACAATATTTGGCTTTTTTGGAAAATCAAGAACATATTGAATCGGGGTGGGACAAAACATTTGGTGATCGGAAGAATGAAATTGTCTTCATAGGTCAAGACATGGATGAGATGGAAATCAGAGCCAAGCTCGATTCATGTTTGCTTACAGATGAAGAAGTAAGCACTGAAAAGTGGGTGGAAGGTTATGACGACCAATGGCCTGTTCAAAGGGCCTATGCGCCGGAGTAATGGGGTAAAATTGTTATCAGAATTGGAATGAATCGAACAGGTTTTTTAAAAAACATTTTTGGTTTTGGTCTGCTCTCCCTATTGGGCTGTAAAATTGATAACGACCAAAAAGAATCGACTTCGGGAATAGATGAAGGTAAGTTAATGGCTTCATTCGATCACGAAGCTTTAAAAGATTTGCGTAAAGAACTTATAGCGGCTTGGCATCGTTCAGAGGCTATGACCCTGACCAATGTAAAACAGATGCCTCCAGAGTATTTTACTTTTAAGTATACGGACGAGGCCATGACTTTTGCTGAGCAATGGCGACATTGTGTTATGTATACCTGTGGACAATTGGCTGGCCGTGCGGGTTTAAAAAATCCCTATGAGGGGATAAAATTGCCAGTGCAGATGTCCAAGGATGCTATGGTCAATGAATTGAAGAATATGTATGCCTTTGTACGAAAATCCATTGCCGAAATGTCTGACGACAAGCTTACAGCCAAGTGTGATTTTGCTGGGGACACCATTCCTGTTTGGCGCCTGTTTTATGCCATGGAAAACCATATTATACATCATCGCGGACAATGTGTAGTGTATTTGCGCTTGAACGGGGTTGTGCCCAAAGGGTTTTACGGATGGTAGGACTAAAAAGGAGAAATAAAAAAACTGAGATAAACATTAAAAATTTTACCAATGCTACAACGAAAATTTGATGAAATCGTGAAGACCTACTTTCCGAAAGCTATGGACGCCAAGGATACCTCTATTCATTACCTGGGAAAAATGCAAATAGAGCATAAAATTGACATTTCAAAAGTCTTAATGGCCACATCGGTATGCTCTGACGATATCAATGTGCCTTCCACTACCTTTTTTAATGTGCTGTTCGGACCCTTTATTATGGGAGGACTTGGAGGATTGCCATTTGCTGGTCAAACAGGTATGACTGCTTTTGCACATCACATTCCAGATGATGGGAGCGCTTTTATCTTCTACGGTCCCCATATTGGGATTACACTTGATGGCGATTTAGGTAAGATGTATCGGCCTCGTCAAGAACAGACTGGAAATTCATGTGGTGCCCTCATGTTGGCGTTAAGCAGGTTTCAAGATAGCAGCTATAAGCCGGTTCTAAATGACGATGATTACCAACAAATGAAGTTGGAGGAAAGTCTGTTGCCTTATCGAGAAGAGATATTGGATAGCAACCATCAACAGAAAAGCATTACTGAGGCTACTTACGAGATTATAGATAAAAAAATTCATGAGCATCTAAAGTCATGCAAAAATGAATTCCATGTAGACACGGTAACTTTGTTAGGAGGTATCATTATCAACACAGATTATGGTTTGGACGATTATTTTGTGGCTAAAAACTTTGAAGTAATTGATGTCAAGGGTCTATAGCATCATCCAACTGATTTTTGGAGGTTTCGAGCTTAAAATTCGGAGACCCTAACTATGCAAAGAACGCTGTATTTTGTTTGCCCTACAGATTGTTTGGAACCAGTTATTAATATGTCATTTGGAAGCAAAAACTTCTATTATAACTCCCTTGGTAACTCGGTGGTGTTTAATGGGGAGACAGCCAATCATTTGAGGAACTTTATCCAAAAACGCGGTATACGGGAAATCTTCTTTGTGCTGTCCATTACCAATCCGATAATAACTGACGCTTTGGGGAATCAAGAGTTCTCTGATATCAGGGGGTTAAGTGATTTCTATGGAGAGGTCCTAAAGCAAAAGGGACATTCCCAAGTTTTATACAGGGAAAGCAATCGCCAATTTACCATTATTTCCCACCATCTAAACAAAAAGGTAAGGGAGTTGCAATTGGCCCTTAATGTTGGTGCTGACCGGGTGAAAATTGGAGGTAAGATTTATAATGCAAAGGACAATGCATTTTATAAAATCTATGCTGATTTGGTTTGTACCGAGAATTTTAGCTTAAATTGACCTATGAAGAAAATTCGAAAAGTTTGAGTTCAAAACTGAAAAATGTGAAGCTGTTCCTTTAAGATTAATGAGCCAAACCAAGACCAAAGCCCCTTCTTTTTTTCAGCGCATACCCCATGCGATAACCATGTTGTTTGGTATCATAGTATTGGTGACCATTTTAACCTATCTGTTGCCGGCCGGCTCTTATGAGCGGGTTTTGGTAGATGGTCGAAGTACCGTGGTGCCTAATTCCTATACAACAATTGCTTCTACTCCGGTTGGAATCCTGGATATGTTCAAGGCCATTCCCCTCGGTTTCAAAGCCGCGGTAGAAATTATTTTTATCGTACTGTCTGGAGGGATTATGTTTGGTTTTATGGAGAAATCGAAGGCCGTTGAGAATGCCGTGGGAACCTTGGTAAAGAAATTGGGTTTGGAGAAAAAGCATATGATCATCGTGATCATGACCTTTATCTATGGAATACTTGGTGTTGCGGTGGGCTATGAGAACAATATTGCCATGGTGCCCATTGCTGCGGTCCTCAGCCTCGCCTTGGGTGGGGATTTAATTCTGGCCGCAGGGATTTCCGTAGGAGCCATGACCATTGGTTTTGGGTTGTCCCCAATTAATCCCTATACCGTGGGAACAGGACATAAAATTGCAGAACTCCCCATGTTTTCTGGCGCTTTGCTGAGAAGTACACTCTGTTTTACGGCATTGACCATTATGGCTTACTACAACGTGCGCTATTTTAAAAAGATTACGCTAAACCCAAGTAAAAGTTTGGGAAAAGGTCTTGATGTTAGCAATTTGGCATTGTCCAAACCCTTGCAAGAGTATGGGTTGAGCAGGCAAAATTGGATGGTCATTTCCATATTTGTGTTGGGATTGTTGGTGGTGCTCTATGGGGTTTTCAATCTTCATTGGTATATCAATGAGCTTTCCGCAATTTTCCTAATGGTAGCCTTTTTATCCGGTTTGGTGTCAAGAATGAGCGCTACCACAATGAGCGAAACCGTCTTAAAATCGGTCGGTTTGGCAGCCCCAGGTGCATTTATGGTTGGGTTTGCCACCTCCATAAAGGTACTTATGGAAATGGGCAATATTGGAGATACCATCTCATATCAGCTCTCGGAAATTTTGCAAGGCTTGCCTCTATATGCTTCTGCCATTAGTATGTCCATTTCACAAAGTGTGATTAACTTTTTTATTCCTTCTGGCAGCGGACAGGCCCTAGCTACATTGCCAGTGATGCTTCCACTTGGAGAATCTTTGGGACTTACCCGGCAGATTACCATTTTGGCCTTTCAAATTGGGGACGGGATATCCAATCTTGTGAATCCCACTTTGGGAGGACTGATTGCCATGTTGAGTATGTGCCGAGTACCCATAGACCGATGGATCCGCTTTATTTTTCCTGTACTGATAAGTCTACTGTGTATTGCCATTTTGGCCTTGATTGTAGCGGTAGCGATTAATTATAGCTAATATGACTGTTGAAAATATCCTTTCCAAACTTGTTTCGTTTCCTGTGCTTGGAGGTGAAAGTAATTTAAGTATCATCCATTGGATAAAAGAGTACGTTGAATCGTATGGGATTGAGGTAAACTTGTTGCCCAATGCGGAAGGGAACAAAGCCTCGTTGCATTGCCGGATTGGACCGGATGTGGATGGTGGTGTTATTCTTTCCGGTCATACCGATGTGGTTCCGGTTGAAGGTCAGGAATGGACCACAGACCCATTTGTGCTTACGGATAAGGGAGATGGAAAATTGTACGGGAGAGGTTCATGCGATATGAAAGGCTTTATTGCCTGTTGTTTGGCTGTACTACCTCAAATGGCCAAGGCGGACTTGAAAAAACCCATCTATTTTGCCTTTTCGTATGATGAAGAGGTAGGTTGTTTGGCTGGACCAGAACTTGCCAAGACCCTAAAAACCTATTATAACGAAACACCTAAATACGCCATTATTGGGGAACCTTCATTGATGGAACCCATAGTGGGCCAAAAGGGGATTTACATCTTGGAGACCTATGTCCATGGTTCCGCGGGACACAGTAGTCGTATAAAGCAGGAAGTGAGTGCTATTCATGAATCCATGCGCTTAATACAATGGCTTGAAAACAAGATGGACCAATTAATAGCCGATCAGCGATTTGACGATCGTTTCCATCCGCCCCATTCAACTCTTCATATAGGTTTGGTCCAAGGAGGGATTGCGCCTAATGTCATTGCGGATAACGCGCATTTCTATTGGGATTTACGAACCATTCCTATGGACGATATTGATGGAATTGTAGAAGAATTTGAGGCCTTTTGTCGGAGCCAGGAGGAAAAACTACGAGCCATTTTCCCTGACGTTTCCATACGAACCGTTGAAAACCATCCACCTGTACCACATTTGGACACCAAGGCCGATGATGAGGTCGTGGATTTGATCAAAAGGATATCCGGAAATTCGAAACTGAATACAGTTTCTTATGCTGCTGAAGCCGGACAGTTTGCCAACGAAGGATTCCAGTCGGCAATTTGTGGTCCGGGATCTATTGCACAAGCCCATAGGGCCAATGAATTTA
>JBCCUY010000147.1:0-8058 GCA_039196145.1 Bacteroidota bacterium | reverse complement strand
GAACCCCTTTTCCATAGCCAAATGGCAGCCATGACCATTACAATGGCCAGGGCCAACCAATATAAAAAGAACCAATTGCCCGATGGTCGGAATATGCCATACCCACTCATTTCTGAATAATCATCTATCCCTGGCGTAAAACCAAAACCAACCCTAAGGTCTTCTATAATTTCATATTCGTAAGAAATAATTAAAAATATAAATATGCCAACGCAAAGAATATGGGTAAGTATACGTTGACTGGTTACGGCGCCAACAAAAAACACCAATGCGGCCCATAGCACAAAGTTTATAAATGCCCATCGGTAGAGCAACAGGTCCTCAACGAACCGTCCTAGTTCAATATAGGAAGCTCCACCCAGCAACACTTGGGTAAATATGGAGATTACAATAAAGCTAATACTCAAAACAAATGAAAGACCTATTACGGCCGCAAAACGTGAAAGTTGGGTTACCCAAACGGGAACAGGCAAAGAATCGGTAATCTGCCATATATTTACCGTTTTATCCTTGAAAAAAAGCTCACCCGCCCAAATCATAATCAACATATTGACAAAAACTCCCCATTGCAAACGGAAATAGGTCATATTACTACTAATGGGCAGTTCATTACCAATGTAATAGGTTGCATTCCAGGTAACGTTCTGTAAAAAGACCATCAATAATATAATGCCCAGTATAATCTTAAATGATGTAGGCCGAACAATATTCATGAACTCTAGCTTGGACAGCGACCATAGTTTTTTAAGAAAGTCCGAAACGCGAAATTGCTTTGCCACTTCGGGCAGTTTTATTGAAGGAACGGTAAATAACCCTTTTTTGGCTTCTTTTATTTTTTTTGATTTGTCCGTACCGGCCTGAATAAAATATTTAAAGGAAAATCTCAGATAGGCTAGAACAGCAAATACCACCGCCAAACTGAACCAAAATAACCTATTTTGAAGCACATATCCTGAAAGTTCGAAGTAAGCCGTGTTTTTTTCAGAAGGACTAAGTAAATCGGTATAATGCTGTGCTGCCACAAAGCCTCCAGAATCTGCCAAGATATAGGCTGTTAAATGATCGCCTCCACCAGATTCAAAAGAAGTCTGGGCAATCAAAAATATAATGACCACTAAAAAAACTGCCAAGTAACTCGTCGCAATTTTTCTGGTAAATACAACGGAAAAAAACACGATTGACACATAAAAAAACAAGTTGGGCACCGTAAACATAAGCCAACCATGGAACAATGGACCCCATTGCACGGGTCCAAAACGGTGCGCTTCGCCGATACCCGAATAAGGAACCAATAAGTGACCCACAATCATCCCGGTACTAAGAATGACCAAATAGAGAAAGGCCGCCAAAAACCTTCCAATAAAAAACTGCTTGTCACTAATGGGCATGGCATAGGTCCATTGGGCGGATTTATACCGTATTTCTTTATAGAGAACCCCACCTGTAGCAATGGCAATGATTATAATCATAAGCATCCCCATTCCCGCATAGTTGCGGTATAAAATACTTGATGCGTTCATCAAGACGCCTTCGTTGGTAAAATATTTAAACGAGCCTACGGTGTACCAAATCATTTGAAATGCAAGCATGGCAAAGAAAATGAGGGTAACCCAACTGTACAACCGTTGTTTTAGTTCATTTTTTATAATGGAAAGTATGGTCTTCATCTTAATTTTCGCTTAAAATTTTAAAATAGGCATCCTCCAACGATGGGGCTTTGGCATCAAATTCTCCTGAGGGCACTTCATCCGCCAAAACCGTAATCATTAATTTTCCTGCAAAAAAACGTTGTGATATCACCTTATACTTGGCTTGATAGTCGGCAAGCTCTTCTTTTCTGATGGGAACCTCATATAACTTGTTGCGCATGGCCTCTTCAATTTCATTGGGCTTGCCGGTAAGCACCACCTCTCCGTTGCCAATGATGGCCATATCGGTGCAGAGTGTGCTAACATCTTCCACAATGTGCGTGGAGAGAATTACCACAGAATTTTCACCCAACTCCGATAGCAGGTTGTAAAATCGATTTCGCTCCATGGGGTCCAAGCCTGCGGTAGGCTCATCTACGATAATGAGCTGTGGATTCCCAAGCAAGGCCTGGGCAATGCCAAATCGCTGCTTCATACCCCCCGAGTAACCGTCAAGTTTTTTATTTTTAACATCGTAAAGGTTGACTTTTTGAAGCAGCGCTTCAATTGTTTCCTTGCGTTCCCCTTTATGCACAATGCCTTTCATATCAGCAATATGCAATAGTAATTCCTCCGCTGTAACGTTCGGATATACTCCAAATTCCTGGGGAAGGTAACCCAAGGTCTTTCTAAGTTCTTCAGGATTCTTAAGGACATCAATCCCATTAAAATTTACGCTGCCCTCATCCGGATCTTGAAGGGTTGCGATGGTTCTCATAAGGGTTGATTTCCCCGCTCCATTTTGGCCCAATAGACCAAACATGCCTTTTTCAATGGTCAAGGATACATTTTTTAATGCCTGTACCCCATTTGAATATGTCTTGGATAGGTTTTTTATTTCTAGTTTCATGGTTCTAAATTTTTAAAAATTTATTTTTTCATCTTTTTACTTTTATTGCTATTCAATGGTCACTTTTGGGTCTCCGCCAATGTACCTCTTCGGTGATGGCCAAGATACCCAGACCGCCAGAGCGATGAACAGTATGAGTACAATGGTCCCCGAACCGGGAATAACATAAGCACCCCAAGGACTAGGTATCATTTTCTTAATTAGTGGGGACACTACCGGGAGGAGTAATGGTGAAATAAACGCCATCCAACGCGCATACAGCGTTTTTCCTGAGAGAATCAGTATGGCAATCCAAATCGACGCAGTGGCCATAGGAAACATAATTACATATAGAGCGCTTTCATGAACTTGCATTAATTGTTCTGTCAGAAGGCCATTGGAGCTTTCGGCTGCGGTCCTAAGCCCAAGTGAATACAATACAGCGGAATAATGATATCCTGGGAATAACGTAAACGTATATCCCAATAATACAACAGGAACCGATGCGAGAAGACGACCGGCAGGCTCCAATGCACGATAGAGTGGCCATAGGCCCAAGAGATACAAGGGCAAAGCGGCATAACCAAGAATGCTGCCCCAAAGGACGGGTTCAAAGGGAACTGTTGGCAGAAATTCTACAATGTCGATTGCTGGCCCTGGTGCAATCCCGCCTCGCAGAAAGTGGTCGGACACATAACAGACGACCCCACCAAAAATTGCCAGAAGCCCTGCAATCTTGAATAAAGTCTTTTGTTTTTGCATTTTTATGATGTTTTAAATAGTTTAATTTTTAAAATGAACCATAAGGGCTGTCTCAAGGACATTGGCGATCAGGAGCAATAGCTGTGTTTTTAAGGGAGCTCCCTTATCCAAGTCCTTTGCCTTATATAGAACATGGCTCATTCCCATATGATGCATTTAAGAATTTGAAATAGATTTCTCCGTATTCGGATAAACCGCCTCACCTTCCGGTGGAGACCCCAATTGGTTGAAACTTTTATAGACGATATAGACCAGCCATAGTGTAATCACAATATCTATCAAGGTTGAACCGTAATAAACCCCGTTAATGCCCATCCATTTTGGAAGTAATAACATCACGGGGACATAAAACACCAGCTGCCTTGCCATCCCAATGATCGTGGCATATTTTGGTTGTTCTATGGCAGGTAAATGTGTCAAGGCCATAAACACAAAGGGTAAAAAAGGAATAATGGCCATATAGACCCTGAAATTGAGTAATTCCGTCGGAGTCATTAGTTTACCGGGGAGCACCATTTGTATTCCGATTGCCGGAAAAACCATAAGGAAGATCCAAACTGGCAAAACCAACCAAAGACCTGTTTTACAAAAAAGAAAAAAGCTCTTTTTAACACGGTCGTACTGGCCCGCACCAAAATTTACCCCTTCCACGGGCTGGAGTGCACGCATTAAGCCAAACAATGGGGTCATTAAAAAGAGTAAAATCCTATTGGCCGCTGCAAAAAATGCCAGATCTTCGTCCGTCCCATAATCAACAACTGCATTAAAAACCACAATGGCCTGAATCAATCCCATTAAACTGAGAATAAACCCAGGTAGACCCAATTTCAGAATGGATTTAAAAACCCCAATGTCATAGAAAATGGCATTTATATTTGACTCAAATGAAGCCTTACCCTTTGCAAAGTAAACATAGCCAACAAGGCAATACACCAACATGCCAATGTTTGTGGCCCAAGCCGCTCCATCCACATCCATATTCAAGTAAATGATGGCAATTGGTGTTAAAACAAGATTGACCAATAGGCCATACGCCATGAATATGGCCGCTGTCATCATTCTCCCTTCTGCACGTACGATCATATTCAGTTGTAGTCCAAAAACCCAAAGTGGAAAGGCCAATAAGGTTATTTTGAAATAGCGAACCCCATACTCCAATATTTCTCCCGAACCACCCATCATCTGAATCAATGGGGTAGCAAAAACATAGCAGGGAATAGCAAAAATGAGACTTCCAATAATGGTTAAAAGGGTTGAATTTGGAATCACTTTTCTTAAGGCTTCATTATCATTTTTTCCTAAAAGTATGCTCAAGTGATTGCCAGCACCTGTTCCAACCCAGGAACCCACTCCCATGGCCATAGAGGTAAGCGGGTAGGCCAAAGCAACTCCCGAAAGTGCAGTTTCATCAAGTAGTTGGCCAATATAGATCGTATCCATAAAGGCATTGAGACCATAAAGAACCATGGCAAAAATTGCAGGTAGGGAAAGCCGCCACATCACCTTGGTGAGGTTACCGGTTAAAATAAACTGCTTTTGATTCTTTTCTAGGGCCAAAGTTCTTTTTGTTTTTTAGCTTGAATGTTTGGTTTTAGTTCACAGTTTTCGTGTTATCCATCCACTGTAAATCGAGGCTTGGAAAAATCGCGTTGGTGGCTCAAATCCAGCCCTGAAAAGCAGCTTGGTCAATTCTTCTTCAGTGCTTCTATGCAACAAGTTTTTTATTCGGTCAAAACGTTCTTCTATCTCCTTCTCTCCTACGGAGTCTGGCACCATATGCCTTAATATTTTCAGATTGGCCCTTAATTGTTTGCCCGTTCCAAAAATTCCTAGAATTATTAGGGGAGCGCCAGAAATCAATCGTTTTTCAATTTCTTTTAGGAGCTGCAGTTTTTCGTTGGGATACTTTACAAAATGAAGCACCAATAGCAAGGTAGCCGCACCAAAAAAAAGTGGTTTTTTAAGGTCTTCCAACACCCCTTGGAAAAACTCAACATTCTGATAGGCATCCAATTTTTCTTTTGCAATGGCTATCATTTCCGGAGAAGGGTCCACGCCAGTAAATGACCAATCGTTGGATGAGCTGGCCAGGGACAAAATTTCGTTTCCCGTGCCACAACCTACCACTAGCGTTTTTTTATTGGTCACGTCATCCAAAATTTTAGGCAGCAGTCCCATGAAATAATCATAGTTTGGAATCCATTGATCCACAAAATGATCATAGTTCTTGGCCCTATTACCTTCAAAAATTGCGATGTTGTTTTGATCTGCCTCTAACATTGATCCTTCCTTTTAAAACCTTAAATTATGCCTGGCACCAAACGTTTGGTGCGCCCCTTATAAGCAACGTATTTCTCGCCAAATTGGCCCTCCATCATCTTTTCTTCCTTACCGACCCTGAGTATATATAGGAGCCCAAAGCTCAACATGCCAGATAGTCCCACAATGAAGTTCTGTAAGAGCAACGCTTGACAAATAACCCAGAGCCAAATGGCCGTGTACATCGGATGTCTGATGTACTTGTACACTCCAGTTGTTACCAATGTATGTTCCTGATGTACCTCAAGGGTAGCGGACCAATTACGTCCTAAATCTTTATGTGAACGATAAAAAAGTATACTGGTGGGCGACAGAAGAACGATTCCTAAAATACCCCAGTAATTGGGTAAATGATAATCTGCAAAATCCAACCAAGGTGTTGCCACATATACAGCGGGTAAAATCATCATGCTCAAAGCAGTGAGTGCTAGCGTAATTTTCTCAATCCCATCCTTTTTATCAGCGGTAATACTGTTTTTTTTATTCCTTTGGGCAAATGGATATCTAACAATGAACATGCATATCCAGAAAACCATGAACGAAATTTCTAGCCACAAACGCATCATCTTAAATCCAAGTTTTTTGTTTTTGCAATACAATCGGGGCCCAATCCTTCCATCTACTAAGAAGTAAAATGGCATTTAAGAAGAACATAGTTGAATCAAAACTGATGAACACATGGTATTGGGAAAAAAATACATGTGTCATCAAGAGACAGAGTATAAGGGGCACCAACATAATACTGGCCAACAGATAGGTACGTCTGAAAATCAACAGTACGCCACATAGCAGCTGGAAAAACCCCACAAAATATAAAAACCCCGCCTCGTGTAACAAATCGTAAAAGGTGAAGAAAATAGGGGCTGCTTCCGCGGCGTCGGTTTTGAAAACGGAAGGATCATAGGGCAAGAACAACTTTTCAATCCCAGCATATACAAAAACAAATGCCAAAAGAAACCTTATAATGTACCTTGTGATGCGCATACCTTTTTTATTTAACCAGTGTTTCCCGGGTTTTCCCTACTTTTTCTGGCGTCCACAAAACTTTTGATAAAGAAGAACAATGCAACCACCGTGCTCAACAGCATTACTACCACACGTGAAATCGCCATATTATCACCTCTTTCCATTGCTCCCAGCAAAGGTTTAACCAGTCCTATAAGGATTAATAGGGTCAAGACAACTGCAATATGCGCGATGATCTTATTTTCCTTTTTCACTCCTTTGTTGCAAAGCAACAAGGCAATTCCAACAAAGCTGGGAATCAGGGCCGTGAGCGATGGGGTATCTGATGAAAAATAGCCCCAGGCGGAAAGTGCCACAAGAAGAATCGCATTTATTAAACTCGCAGAATGTGCTTTCATAGTTTTTGGTTTAGAATTTGGCGGTCAGTGTTGCCCCATACGTTTGGGGAAGCCCAAATGAGGCCGCATTAAAACCCCCTACCCCATAGCCATAGCTATAGTACGCTTCATCGGTGATGTTCTTTCCCCATACAAACAGGTCCAGGTTTTTGGAGGTAATCCCAATCCTTCCATTCAACAAGCCATAAGCGTCCTGGGAGATATCGTTGTCCACCGAGAAAAAGAACTCCGATTGGTAGTTGTAATCAAGACTTGACTCAAAACTCCATTTATCAGTTATTGGTACTTTGTAGTTGACATTGAGATTCCCATTAAACTCGGCCGCCAAGGGAAGGTCATTTCCTGAAAAATCCAGTATTTCACCTGTTGAAAAGTCTCTAGGGTTATACTTTGTGATCTCTGTATCCAAATAACCTAGGTTTAAAGTGAAGTCCAATCCACGGGCAGCGACCCATTTGCTTTCCAACTCCAAACCATAGCTTCTTGATTCTCCAACGTTATCTGTTCCAATTACAAAATTTGCCAAATCGATTACGGTGAACACCTGTTGATCCCTATAATTGATATAGAAGGCCGTAAGGTTTAATTTCAACCTATCCTCTAACAGGTTGGATTTTACCCCTAGTTCATAGTTCAGGGAGGTTTCTGGTTCAAAGGGCGCATCTTCCGGATTAACAACAAAGGTGTTGACTCCTCCAGGCCTGAATCCTTTGGCGAAATTGGCAAAAAGAAAAACCTCGTCATTTACTTCGTAACCAACGGCAGCTTTGGGAGAAATTGCATCAAAATTGGCCTTATCCGTAAAACTAGTTTCTGGAAGTACAGGAGTGGAATAGGTGCGGTCTACGCTGGCTTCCACATCCTCATAATCCGCACGGAGACCTCCTGTCAAGGATAACCTATCCGTTATGTCATAGGTAGCCTGACCAAACGCCGCTATTCCCTTTCTATCAGTTACTGGATCATCAAACTGACGGAAAGGTGCCAATGGGGCAAAATCAGGAACGGCAAAACCTATATCGGTCCCAAAAAAACGCACATCATCGCGCTCCTCTGTATTTTGATAAAGAAACACCCCTGCAGTCCAATGAAAATT
>JBCCUY010000146.1:0-8077 GCA_039196145.1 Bacteroidota bacterium | reverse complement strand
TTCCATTTTCACTCACTTTTGAAACAGAACCAATGGATATTAAACTGCAGACCCAAAGATTACTGCTAAGTCCAATTTCCCCATCGGATTTAGAAAAAATACACGAATTGCATTCCCTGCCGGAGACGGACCGATTCAACACCCTTGGGATTCCTGATAGCTTGAACCAAACCCGTGAAATAATCGAAGATTGGGTCAAGAAGAACAACAACGGTGATAATACCAATTTCACCCTAAAGATTAAGCATACTGAAAGTCAAGAATTTGTGGGTTTAATAGCCCTTAATTTGGGCGCTCCAAAATTCAAGATAGCCGAAGTATGGTACAAGCTCCATTCCGATTTTTGGAAAAAAGGCTTCGCCACGGAAGCTTTGAACCGCATTTTAACCTTTGGTTTTGTCGATTTGGGACTCCATCGTATAGAAGCGGGCTGTGCCGTGGAGAATCTAGGTAGTATTCGCGTTTTAGAAAAAGTTGGAATGACCAGGGAAGGTAGAAAAAGACAAGTACTTCCTTTAAAAGACGGGTGGTCTGACAATTTTCATTATGCCATATTAGCATCCGATTTTAATCAGGATTCCAATTGATTGTCACAGAAGCTAAACTGCAAATTCTTCTTGGTTAACAGCAGTTTACCAAAAAAGAATAAATCCGCTAAAAACTGGAATAAATCCTACTGCACTTCCTCAAGACTAGGTACTATCTTGCCAAATATTGCCATACGCTTAAACACAAATGACAGAATTTACGCTTAATACAGGAACAATTATGCCCTCCATTGGACTAGGTGTGCTATTTGCCAAAAATAACGGGGAAGTTGAAAATGCAGTTCTTTCAGCACTTCAGGCGGGATATCGAAAAATTGATACCGCTTCGGCCTATGAAAATGAGTTGGGAGTAGGAAAGGCAATTAGAGAGAGTACTATTCCAAGAAAAGAAATTTTTTTAGCCACTAAAGTTTGGAACACCGAACAAGGATACGACCAAACTTTAGAAGCATTCGATAAAAGTCTGAAACGTCTACAGACCGATTATGTGGACTTATACTTGATTCACTGGCCAGTAGAATCCAAATACCTGGACACCTACAAAGCGCTTGAACTATTACACGAAGAAGGTAGGGCAAAGGCCATTGGGGTTTGCAACTTTAGTATAGTCCAATTGGAAAATCTGATGCAGCACTCAAACGTTACCCCATCTTTGAACCAAGTGGAAATGCATCCTCACTTTGGTCAAAGCGAGCTTTTGACTTTCGCCAAAAGACATGGAATTCAACTGGAAGCCTGGAGACCGATTATGATGGGTGAAGTAGCCAAAATTCCAGAGTTGATCAACATTGGAAACACCTATAATAAGTCCGCCATCCAAGTGGCATTGCGTTGGTTAATCCAACGAGGTGTCTCGGTCATACCAAAGTCTACCAATCCCAAACGCATTGCTGAGAATTTTGATCTCTTCAATTTTAGCCTCACCCCAATTGAAATGGAACTCATTGAAAATTTAAACCAAAATAGGCGATTGGGCGAAGATCTTTCGCATATAGAGTAACCAACTTATTGCAATGAAACGGAAGTTTCAGAGCATTGTCCCAAAAGAGATTTTTAGCTATTTTTCTTTAACAAAACACCAAATTCAATGTAATGGAAAGGGATTCCAATAAAAATCTGGCGGTTCGCTATTTACAAAAGTATGCTGAGAAGGATATGGAGGTTATGAGGCAAATGTTTGCGGATGACATTGTCCTGCGTGATTGGAAAATTAGGGTCGAGGGTAAGATTATTGCCCTAAAAGAAACCCAGAAGAACTTTGACGCCGCAGATTCTTTGGACATTGAAATAATCTCCACTTATGAAAACGAGGATACAATAGCTGCTGAGTTAAAAATCATGGTCAATGGTGCGGAAGAATTGTATGTTGTAGATGTGATTACGTTCAACGCTTCTGGAAAAATAACTTCCATTCGGGCCTATTTGGGCAGGGGTGATAACTAACCAAGCTAGAGAGGTTTGGTTTTCTTTATTCCAACCTTATCGATTTAGAACATAAAAAACCTGACTTTTCCTTGGAAACCGCCAGGTTTTAAAACGTGTTTATGTTCACATCAAGCTTTACACCAACTTAAAAAAAAGCAGTAACAGCGCTGTCATAATGGGCAATGCCAAAAGCAGTCCCGCAAAAAATAAGACACCCTCTAGCTCCGCTTTTTTATGGGTATCGATACTTTTCAAAAAGAACATGTTGTTTCCGTCCTTCTTCTGTTTTGCTCCAAGTTCAAAAAACAAGGAGTTTTTTTCAATTGCTTTTCTCATAGTTTGCAGTTTTTATTACAGTACAAACATAGTATGGGCAATTAGCCCGCTAAACCACAAAATTTGCAGGAAACTATGCTTAATTACCCGAAAAGTTTTGGTAGACACCCATGATGTATGATGAAAAAAGACTTTAAAAAGAGGAAGGTACCGTTCTCTATGGATAATGCTCCAAAAATTGACCAAACCGACCGGGTGTAAGTACCTCCCAGATAGAGGCTACGGTCCACCCTACCGACATATGCGAATTGAGATACCCTTTGCCATTTGCTCCGTAATCCCATACTGTATGTTGAATGATTTCTGGCATATATCCTACCTTACCAACTCCTACCATATGTCCTTCATAAGGCAACATCTGGTCCTTTATGGAAGAGGTGATTACCTTGGCCATTTCCGAAAATCTTGGTTCATGGGTTTCGTTGGATAACCACTCAAGTACATGTGGAAAATCAAAAGCCCAAACATCAATATGGTTGTTTTCAGTGGATACATTGCCCCAACCCCTAGTTTTAAGATCAGCTCTACCAAGCAAACTTTCTTTGGGAAAGGGAACATCCCATAAATAGTACCAACTCAGTCCAAAATAAGCTGCTTCCTTGGCCAAGGAAACATATTTTTGCTTAGTTGCGTCATCAGTGGCCAATGCCAAATGGTAAAAGGATACTGCTGCTATTGCAGCAGCTTCTTTATCTTCACAATTGGCATCCAAAGTGGAGGAAAAATAGTCTGATTGCTCTATAATGTTCTTTTCAGCATAACCTCCAGCCCTAACTGCCGCTCTCATAAATATTGGCTCTTTATAATACCGGGCTGCCATTACCATTGGGGTAATGATACTCTGCGTACTACCTCTGGAATTATCCAAGACCTTAAAGTTTTTGTCAAACTTTCTTGGGAAACCACCCACTTCGTCCTGTAGTGCAACTAAGTGGTACATCAGAGCTTTTACCTGTTTTTCCAACTCAGGTCTTGGTGTACCTTGTTGTTTGTCAAAATCCAGTAAAAACAGAAGATTTTTAAGGCCTTCACTTTGTTTCCGTAAAGTGTATACATCTTCTAGATTAGCCCCATAAACCAATTCGCGAATCAGACCTGTTGCCGTGAATCCATTTGTGTAATAGGAATCCAGGACCTTTCTGGCCAAGGCTATATGCTCCATATTGCCTTTCTGAGCCCCATATTCCAGCAGATTATAGGCATTAGCAAAGGTCTTACCACAAAAGCCCACAGAGAGTACCCCAGTGTTTTCGCAGGTTTTGGTATCAAACCAAAGTCCGGCAAACCCTTTTAAATCCTTTGTTTCCGCATAACTCTCATAAAAGTAATTGCTAAGGATTTCCTTGATTTGGGCATCCGTTTTGGTGTTTTCAACTTGACTTGGCTTGTAATGGTCATAAGCGGTTTCCCAAGTATTGGTGACCACATCCGAGAATCCTATCGCACTTCCATAGCTCACCGCCCAACTTACTTGAAGTACTTCCCCTTTTTTTAGTGGATAAAATGCCATCCATTTGGGCTTCAATTCTAATTTGGACTGATACGAACTTGGGCTTTCCAGAAATGGGAAATTACCTCTTAAAAGTGTTTGCTTATTAACCCCCATACCTATACCAAGGCTTCCTATATCAGTTTTTTGTTTGATCATTCCATGGGTGGATGTTGGTTTTTCATCCTTTAGTAATGAATCCCTACGTTCTAATTTTACCCATTTGCCATCGTCAGGATTATAGCCAACTGCCAAAGGTGCGCTCAAGCGGTCTTCCCGAAACGACCAGAAGTCAGCCGTTTTAAAGGATGGAGCCTTTTCCGGTGACCTTAAGTTTCGTTTGTACCAAAATCCGGGTAGTAAAAATTGTGCCTTCCCAAAAGGGGTCGAAGTGATAGTCCAATCCTTTTGTAAGCTGATATCCACATCTTCAGAAGCTTGAATTATGTAAGTATAGGTCAATGAATTCTCGGATTCCGCTATTACCTGTCTATTCAGGCGGAGGATACCTTGATCTGACTGGCCCTCCTTATGAACAACTTGGGTTTCGCCCTTCTCGTTTAAAATGGATATTTCAAGCGGATGTTCCACAATATGGTTTGGTAGCTCCGCTCCTGGGTTTTGACAAGCTTGACAAAAAACTATGACAAGCCATAGGGCTGGATGGGATATTATTCGCATGCAATCAAAGAATTTATCCCAACAAGAAATCAAAACTATTTGAAAAGCGCAGTTAAAAATCGACGGAGGAAAGCTCCCAACAGACAAATGAAACCCCACATTGCGCTAAAATAATCCCAAAGCTTTCTAAATCTCCAACCCCACTTTTGCCAAAAAGCCTACTTTTGGACAAAATTTGAGCATTGCGAAAGATTGTTTTTTTCTTTTTGAGCCTGTTTTCATTTTTGTCCTTCGCCCAAGAAGACACGAGCACGTCCACAGGAAGGCAAATTAACATTGTATATGGGGCCAACTTCACCAAGGACGAAAATCAATTTCCGGGAGCATCAATTTTTAGCAAGGACGATGAACGTCAGGTACAGTTCGAGCACCAAGGCGCCGACTTATGGTGCGATATTGCCATCTTTTATGCCCAGGAAAACCGACTGAAGGCCATTGGAAACATCCGAATGCAACAAGGAGATTCCATTGAAATGAACAGTGGCAAAATGGACTATGATGGAAATACCAGACTTGCCAAGGCATGGGAGCAGGTGGATTTGACCGATGGAAAAATGACCTTGACCACGGACACCCTATATTTTGATAGGGAAAATCAACTTTCCTACTACCGGTCGGGAGGCAAGGTGGTTGATTCGGTGAACGTGCTTACCAGCATCATAGGGAACTATTTTATGGAACTTAAGAAAGTACAGTTCCGAAAAAACGTTCATATAGACAACCCCGAATATATTATAGATTCAGAGCAACTTGACTACTATCGCCAATCCAAAAACGCCTATATGTATGGTCCTTCAACCATCACTGGTGAGGAATACAAAATCTATTGCGAGCGAGGATTTTACGACACTAAGATTGAACAGGGTTACGGAGTAAAAAACACGCGAATAGACTACAACAACCGTATTATCGAAGGGGATAGTGTCTATTTCGATAAGACCTCGTCTTTTGCCTCGGCAACCAATAACATCACCGTCACCGACACCATTAATCAAGGGGTTGTCAGGGCGCATTATGCAGAAGTTTTCAAGGAAAAGGATTCCTTGTTCGCTACAAAACGAGCGGTAGCCATCAATGTAGTTCAGAACGATTCTTTATATATCCACGGGGATACATTAATGGTAACCGGTAAGCCAGAATCCAGAATCATCCGGGCGTTTAGAAATGCGAAATTCTTTAAGACCGATCTCGCAGGGAAATGCGATTCCATCCATTCGGAAGAAAAAACGGGTATTACCCAATTGATCACGGACCCCATTATGTGGAATCTGGACAACCAGATTACCGGAGATAGCATTCATCTTATCTCCGATTTGGAAACGGACCAATTGGACTCTTTAAAGGTGCTGGACAATGCGTTCATTATTTCGTTGGATACCATTAGTAAGACAGGATATAACCAAGCTAAAGGCAAGGATCTCTTTGGAAAGTTCATTGAAAATGAGCTTAAAATCATTGATTTGGTCAAGAACACTGAAGTCATTTACTATATGTACAATGATGATCAGGAGCTCATCGGAATAGACAAGACCATCTGCAGTAAGATCAGGCTGATTATGGTCAACAGTGATATCGAAGACATTACATTCTTTGTAAACCCTGATGGAGATATTTTCCCGGACAAGGACTTGCCCAAGGAAAGCAGAAAACTAAAAGGGTTCATTTGGCGTGGGGAAGAACGCCTGCGAACCAAAGACGACATATTTGATTTTGACGATAACAACATCACTTTGGTTCAAATTCGTGGTATAGACAACCCTGTGGATATTGATACCGAAGAACGGGAACGTAGTGGTAATCTCCCTGCGGAGGAATCCCAATCGCCAAACACCAAAGCGGTAAATCCCAAAAAAGTAAAGGTTGAAAAGACCCAGGATTCGTCGCAATAAGAATCGTTAATTTCCCGTTCCAACTTTCGGATGCAAGAGGACTTTCTAAAATATCAGGCTCAGACCACACCGCACCCACTTGGCCTTGAAGTATCAAGGGCAGAGGGGAGTTTTATTTACGATGAAAACGGTAATGCCCATCTCGATTTCGTGGCTGGGGTATCCGCCTGCAGCCTTGGGCACTGTCATCCTCGCGTGGTTGATGCCGTGAAACGGCAGGCTGAACAATATATGCATGTCATGGTCTATGGTGAGTACGTGCAACAACCTGCTGTGACATTCACCAAATTACTGGCTTCCTTACTTCCAAAGGGGCTGGAGACCACTTATTTGGTGAATTCAGGTACGGAGGCCATCGAGGGAGCCATTAAATTGGCCAGACGATATACCGGACGGTCGCAACTCGTAGCTGCCGACAACGCATATCATGGCAATACCATGGGAAGTCTTAGCCTTATGGGTTTTGAGGAGCGAAAAAGCGCCTTCAGACCACTTATTCCAGATATTTCGTTTATCCAGTTCAACTCCCCAGCTGATTTAGAACAAATTACGGAAAAAACCGCTGCTGTAATCTTGGAGACCATTCAGGGAGGAGCAGGTTTTATTCTGCCCATGGATGATTACCTGCGCAAAGTTAGAAAGCGCTGTGATGAGGTTGGAGCCCTACTCATTCTAGATGAAATCCAACCAGGTTTTGGACGAACGGGTAAACTCTTCGCCTTTGAACATTTTAATTGCGTTCCAGATATTTTGGTCATTGGTAAGGGTATGGCCTCAGGGCTGCCGGTTGGGGCTTTTGTGGCCTCAAAAAAACTAATGGATTGCTTGCAAAACAGTCCCAAATTAGGCCATATCACCACTTTTGGCGGAAATCCTGTTATTGCCGCTGCCAGCTTGGCAACTTTAAGAGAAATCGCTGAAAGTGAACTAATTAAGGACACCAAAGAGAAAGAAAAATACTTTCGTAGCCGTTTGGTACACCCTTTGATTAAAGAAATAAGGGGTAAAGGTTTAATGTTGGCCCTATTGTTTGAAGACAAAAAAATTGCTGATTATCTGGTGCTGGAAGCCGCTAAGAACAGATTGATTCTTTTTTGGTTGCTTTTTGAGTCCAAGGCGGTGAGGATATCACCTCCCCTAACAATTTCAATGCAAGAAATAGCACATGGATGCGACCAAATCATTAGCATTTTGGACCAATATAATCCTACTGCTGTTAACTAATTTGTTGATAACATACCCCAAAAGCGGACTTATTGATAGCACCAAAGGGCTAATTTTAAGTCCATAGTTAAACCAAACACGTTTCTATGGCGTTAGATTCTAACGAAAATCCGGATAAATCCATCAGCAAATTTGAGTCTATGCTCAAGACAGATGATGTGTATTTTTTTGATGCGGAGGACTTCGAAGAAATCATTCACCACTACCTTAACAACGGTAAAATTTCCTTGGGAAAGAAAGCTATCCAAATTGGTTTGGAGCAACATCCCAATTCTATGGAATTAAAACTGCTTCGGGTAGAAGTTTTGGTTTTTGAAGATAGATATGACGTGGCGGAACGCTTATTGGACGAGATTCAGAACATAGATGCCCACAATGAGGAAATCTACATCCAACGAGCAAATATCCAGTCCAAACAGGATAATCACCAAGAGGCCGTCAACCTACTCTTGGATGCACTCCATCTTACGGAAAATAGCTTTGAC
>JBCCUY010000145.1:0-8088 GCA_039196145.1 Bacteroidota bacterium | reverse complement strand
TTCCAACGTAAAAAAGCGTTTGGAATTGGGATATGACCAAAATGATTATGAACTTTCCATCTTCCAGAAGGAAAAAATGTTTCATGTGGATTTAAAATTAAAAGTATGAAGGCCCTAAGAGTTATAATTGTTGATGATGAGCCTTTGGCCATAAACGTGCTGAAAAACTACGTGGAGCAAGTGAGCCAATTAGAGTTGGTGAAGACATTTTCCAACGCCATAGATGCCAACCTTTTCCTGCAGGAAAACGAAGTGGATATTATCTTCTTGGATATCAATATGCCCATTTTGGATGGACTCAATTTTCTGGAATCCTTACAGACGGCCCCAATGGTTGTGATTACCACGGCGCATGAAGAATATGCACTAAAAAGTTTTGAATTGGAGGTCATTGATTACTTGGTGAAACCCATTCCCTTTCCAAGATTTTTGAAGGCCGTGAATCGGATAATAGGTCTAAAACAAGGTTCAGTGGGCTGGAACCAGGGGACCAATGAAAAGCCAAGCATTTTTGTAAAAGTGGATAAGAAGAAACTTCAAAAAATCTTTCTGGATGAAATTGTGGTTGTCGAAAGCCTAAAGGATTATATCCGAATTAAGACTACTTCCGCAAAATACATCATCCATAAAACCCTTGGTAGTTTTACGGATGAGCTTCCCGCGGATAAGTTTCTGAGAATACATAGATCATATACAATTGCCATAGATAAGGTACAGGCAATTGAGGGAAATAGTTTGGAGGTAGATGGCATAAGATATACCATTGGCCGTAGCTATTTGAATGAGGCCAAAAGCCGTATTCTTAATGATACGATAACCTGAGCGGCTACCCAATTTACTGAACATGCTAAGACCCATACGGTTAAGTAGACCGCATTAGTCTTTTGAGCATTGCTATTTGTCGAAATTTTTCCCAAGAATCATTTTATCTGGGTAGCTTAAGAACAAAACAGCTTTAATTTTTTGGCATGACGCTCCACTCATCAACCATAAAAAGTATCTTAGTCCTTATTATCTCCTTGATGGTTTTACTTGTTCTGTCGAGTTGTCAAGGGAAAAAAAGTGAATACGCTTCCGTACTAGAAGGGGAATCCAATATGCAGGTCCCGGATTCCATCGATTTTTCTTTTCACATCAAGCCCATTTTGTCTGACAGATGTTTTGCTTGTCATGGACCCGATAAAAACGCGGTTGAAGGTGGGCTTTCGTTAAACAAACCGGAAGACGCGTATGCCGCCATTGGGGAGAACAAAGATCGGTATGCCATAGTACCCGGCGATTTGGAAAAAAGTGAACTTGTTCAAAGAATCCTGAGCGAAGATCCCAACTTGGTAATGCCGCCACAGGAGTCCAATCTTACCCTTTCGGAGTATGAAAAGGAACTCTTGAAAAAGTGGGTGGAACAAGGGGCCGTTTACAAAAAACATTGGGCATTTGTAGCTCCAGATAATCAAGAGGTTCCCGTTATTGAAGAAGATGACTGGAGTCAGAATGAAATTGACAAGTTTGTATTGGATAAATTAAACTCCCGTGGTTTTTCCCCATCAAAAAAAGCGGACAATGAGCAATTGATTCGCCGACTTTATTTCAGTATTACTGGCCTTCCCCCAAGTGTGGAACAAGTGGATGCATTTATGAGGGATAGCTCTAAGGAGGCATATGAAAAAATAGTGGATTCCCTATTGGAGACAGCGGATTACGCCGAATACATGGCTGCAGACTGGATGGATGTGGCTCGTTATGCGGATACCCATGGCTATCAGGATGATTTTGAACGAATCATGTGGCCGTGGAGGGATTGGGTCATCCATGCATTCAACAAGAATATGCCCTATGATGAGTTTGTAACCTATCAATTGGCAGGCGATATGTTGCCGAATACCACCAAAGAGTCCATTTTGGCAACCGGATTCAACCGGAACCATAAAATTACGGCGGAAGGAGGGGTTATCCCTGAAGAATATCGAATTGAATATGTAGAAGACCGCACAAATACCTTTGGAACGGCCTTTTTGGGCATGACCATGGAATGCGCCCGGTGTCATGATCATAAATACGACCCGTTGAGCCAACAAGATCATTTTGAGTTGTTCAGCTTTTTCAACAATATCGATGAGGATGGACTTATGGCCAATGCCCAGGTCATTCCCAAACCATACATTACCATTTCAAAAAATGAGGCGAACGGAGTTTTGGATTTTGTGAACATGACCAATAGTCCAAAAACCAATGTCCAAGTTATGGTGATGAAGGACATGCCAAAGGAACGCGAGACTTTTGTGCTGAACAGGGGCGTGTATGATCAGCCAGCGGATCAGGTATTCCCGGCTACTCCGGATGCGATTTTACCCTTCCCGGAGGATTTACCAAAAAACAGATTGGGACTATCCAAATGGTTGTTCCATGAAGATAATCCGCTGACCTCGCGAGTAGCGGTAAATCGATTGTGGCAGCGAATGTTCGGGAAAGGAATTGTTGAAAGCTCATACGACTTTGGAAACCAGGGCGCGCTTCCGTCCCATCCAGAATTGTTGGATTTTTTAGCGGTAAAATTCCGCACAGAAGGCTGGGATATTCGACAGATGTTGAAATATATGGCAATGTCCGCCACCTACCAGCAGAGTAGCGAAATCTCGGAAGAGATGCAGGAAAAAGACCCTGAAAATACGTATCTGGCCAGAGCAACAAGATTGCGGTTAGGTGCTGAAATGATTCGGGATCAAGCCTTGAAGATCAGTGGATTGCTGAATCCGGAGGTTGGAGGTCCAAGTGTAAAACCTTATCAGCCCGAAGGTATTTGGGAAGAAACAACCGGTGGAGGAGGAGGAAGTACGGCCACTTACGTTCAGAGTGAGGGGAAGGATTTATATCGAAAGAGTTTGTACACCTTTTGGAAACGAACGGTTCCACCGCCAAGTATGATGACCTTTGATGCTTCTTCACGAGACTTGTGTACGGTTAAGCGGCAGGAAACGAATACCCCGCTTCAAGCGTTGGTACTGCTGAACGACCCACAACTTATAGAAGCGGCCCGGGCAATGGCGGTAAAGGCAATTGCCAAAACCAACGGGGAATTGCAAGATCAGATTTCATATATTTTTCAAAATGCAACATCCAGAACTCCGGATGAGGAAGAACTGAACGTGCTTCAAAAGTTCCACTCAGATACCTTGGAGCGGATCAAGGAAGGTGAAATTGTTCCCGAAGAATATCTTTCCATAGGGGAATTTGCCCTTGTTTCGGATTTACCCGCAGAAACACTAACAGCGTTGGCTTTGACAGCGCAGACCATTATGAATTTGGACGAAACAATCACAAGAGGATAGTTATGAGCGAAAAGAAAATTATTGCGGATAGTGCCATAAACCTAAACAGAAGGGCTTTTCTGGGGAAAACTGCCTTAGGTGTTGGAGGTGTGGCTTTGGGTTCTTTGTTGGGCTGCAACTTTTACAAAAAAGAAGGGGAGTTGCTCACCAAGGCCGATGGTCCTATGGGAATCAAGGGAATCTTGAATTCGCCTCACCATGCTGCTAAAATCAAGCGTGTTATTTATCTCTTCCAAAGTGGAGGCCCTTCCCAATTGGAACTTTTCGATTACAAACCCCTGCTCAATCAAAGAAGGGGAGAGGACTTACCGGAATCTATTCGTAATGGCCAACGTTTAACGGGGATGACCTCAGGTCAGGATAGTTTTCCATTAGTGGGTTCCAATTTTGGTTTCAAACAATATGGAAAAAATGGTACTTGGGTAAGTGATCTACTGCCCTATACGGCAAAAATGGTGGATGATCTCTGCATTGTAAAATCAATGTACACGGAGGCCATTAATCACGACCCGGCGGTCACCTTTTTTCAAACGGGTTCACAGCAACCTGGGAGACCCAGTATTGGTTCATGGCTGAGTTATGGTTTGGGCAGTGAAAACGAAAACCTTCCTGCTTTTACGGTCTTATTGTCCAGGGGTAGTGGCAGACCTAATGGCCAACCCTTGTATACCCGCTTATGGGGCAATGGATTTTTGCATTCCCTGCATCAAGGTGTTCAGTTTAGGGCGGCCAAGGACCCTGTACTGTACCTAAATGACCCGAAAGGTATTTCTAAATCGACCAAAAGGGCAATTTTGGATAATCTGGCCGAACTCAACGAAAAACAATACCAAGAATTTGGCGATAGTGAGATTCAAAGTAGGATCGCCCAATATGAAATGGCCTATCGCATGCAGACCTCAGTACCCGAAGTGATCAATACGGAAAATGAACCGGAATACATTTACAAAATGTACGGGGCGGATGCAAAAATCCCGGGAACCTATGCGGCCAATTGTCTGTTGGCAAGAAGATTGGCAGAGCAGGATGTTCGTTTTATCCAATTGTACCATATGGGCTGGGACCAACACGATAACCTGCCCTCGGCCATAGAAAAACAAGCAAAGGATGTGGACCAAGCTTCAGCGGCCTTGGTAGCTGACCTAAAGCAACGCGGGATGTTGGAGGATACCTTGGTGATTTGGGGAGGGGAATTCGGACGGACCAATTATTCGCAAGGCTTGCTCACCGATACCAATTACGGAAGGGATCACCATCCAAGATGCTTCACCATGTGGATGGCGGGCGGCGGTATTAAACCGGGCATTGTTTACGGAGAAACTGATGATTTTGGTTACAATATCACCGAGAATCCAGTACATGTGCACGATTTCCAGGCCACCTTGCTTCATCTTTTGGGTATAGATCATGAACGCCTAACCTATAAATATCAGGGTAGAAGATTTAGATTGACCGATGTGGAAGGACATGTGGTAAAGGATATTTTAGCATGATGAAACGAAGGCAGTTTTTGGAAAAAACCAGTGCTGCATCTTTGGGTTTGGCAGCATTGGGTTCAATGTCATTTTCAGGGTGGAATCCAAAAGATGCTATAATAGGTCATGGCTCCCATCGGTATAAAATCGATTTGAACTGGGGAAAGCTTAACAGTAAACAATTTCCAGTACAGGATTGTCATGAAATGGTGCAGGATGGTAAAGGGAGAATCATTCTGTTGACCAATCATACCAAGAACAATGTTCTCATCTATGACAAATCCGGAAAGTTGTTGGATTCATGGGGGACAGACTATCCCGGGGCACATGGGCTAACGCTTCATGATGAAAATGGAACCGAGTACTTGTACATTTCGGACAATAACCGACATGAAGTAATAAAAACGACCTTGGATGGAAGGGTAATACAAGTGCTTCCTTTTCCAAAGGAAAGTGGTAAATATCAAAAGAAAGAAGAATACATTCCTACCGAAACGGCCATTGCAGATAATGGCGATATCTATGTAGCCGATGGGTACGGCGCCCAATACATCACCCATTATGACGCCAAGGGGAATATCAAAAACATATTTGGTGGAAGGGGAGAAGATGACCATCTTTTCAACAATGCCCACGGAATTTGTATCGACAAACGAGATTCGAAAAAGCCAATATTGCTCATAACCGCCCGGCAACAGAACAAACTCAAACGTTTTGCTTTGGATGGCACTTATCTGGACTCAATTGATTTACCCGGGGCCTTTATTTGTCGCCCCGTAATCCATGGAAACCATGTGTACCTTGCCACCATCTGGTCCGGGGATGGTTCTGAAGGTACTGGATTCATTTCCATTTTGGATGAAAATAATCAGCTCATATCCGCTCCGGGCGGAAGCAAGCCGGTTTATGAACAGGAAAAGCTTAATCCAATGCATCAGACCTTAAAAATCTTTAGGCATCCCCATGATGTCTGTGTGGATGAGGATGAAAATATCTATGTGGCGCAATGGAATTCTTGGGCCAGCTACCCCATAAAACTGTACAGAGTATGAATGTACCAGGTTTGGGTTTGCATAGCATTGGCTTCCGTTGGGGTTTACCGTTACTTTTCTTCCTTTTTGGAGCTGTGGTGTCATGCCAATCCAAAAAGAAGGTTTTTTTGCTGACCGATTCCATTCAACTGGCATCGCCAAAAATTTTGGCAGACTCTGTGCTTTTTAGAGAGATGGCCACAATTACGCTTCATTTGGAGGAGGAAGATGCCCTAATCAAATACACCTTGGATGGTAGTGGGGTAGATGCTGATTCCCAAACCTATAGTGGACCAATTCAGGTTTATCATACAGCCACTGTAAAGGCAAAAGCCTTTCATCCAGCGTATAGAACAAGTGAAACACAAGCGATTGCGGTGAGGAAGCAAAAGGGAAACCTATCTGGTGTTGAAGCCAAATTGCATACGGAACCGCATGTGAATTATCCTGGAAATGGGGCGGCTTCACTTGTGGACGGACAAAAAGGATCCACCAATTTTAGGAATGGAAACCACTGGCTGGGATTTCAAAAGAATCGAATTACGACAGATTTGAGATTTCCGGAACGTCGGAATGTGGAAAGCATCATTGTAAGTGTGCTCCAGGATCAAGGTTCCTGGATTTTTTCGCCTGAAACGATAACCATAACGGTGTTGGGCAACCAAATTGGGACCCTTGATTTTAAGGAAAGTGCCCAAGCTGGAGAAAAGAAGATGTTGTTTTTGGAAGTTCCGGTAACAACAGGTAAATATAAAGAACTGACCATAACCATTGAACCCCTTTCCGAAATACCGGATTGGCATCAGGGCAAGGGCACAAAGCCCTGGGTGTTCATTGACGAGATATGGGCAGAATAATTTAAGACTATGCAGCTAGGTAACCTACATCCATTATTTGTCCATCTCCCTATCGGGATTTTGTTGTTGGCTTTTTTGATGGAATTGTTTTATGCGAAGAAACCTGCCCCAAAAGACAATGGTACCATTTTGTTTACCCTGGGGATAGGCGCTGCGAGTTCGGTTTTTTCAATTATTTCAGGATGGCTTCTGGGGGACAATGGTGGGTACGATGAGGCTCTTTTGGATAAACATCGTTGGATTGCCGTGGCTTTCGCTGTGGGTGCTATCGGTCTTTATTTTTTGAAGAAATCCTCCAAAAAACAGCTTCAAAAAGCCTACATGCCAATATTTGTCGTGGTCTTACTATTGCTAACCCTAACAGGGCATTACGGCGGAAGTCTTACCCATGGAGAAGACTTTTTGTTTGCTGAAAAATATGAAGAACCTGTCATTGAAAATATCGATGAGGCTAAGGTATTTGCTGAAGTTGTGCAACCCATTTTGAATAAAAAATGTGTCAGTTGTCATAATAGCGGCAAGGCTAAAGGCGGGTTGTTGTTGACCTCACAAGGTGAATTGTTGTCTGGTGGAGACTCCGGAGCCTTATTGGATTCCCTACCTAAGGAAGGGACTTCCCTTTTGATGCACCGCATTCATCTCCCAGAAACGGAGGAAGAACATATGCCGCCCAAGGGAAAGGTACAGCTTACTTCTGAAGAGGTGTTATTGTTGGAATGGTGGATGACCAACAATAATTGTTTTGATTGCCTGGTGAAGGATTTGCCCCATACGGGAAAATTGGAGCCCGTGTTGGCCTCTCTGGAAAAGGATACCTCTTCACAAGCGCAAATTGCTGAAAAAGTGGACGGGGTACCCGCGGATTTTATGGTCTCTTTGGCAACAAATAAGCTCTCGGCGCAATTGCTTTCAGAGGAAATGCCTTTGCTGTCCATCAATTTCATGCAACGAAAAGATGTATCCCTAGAAGACTTTGAACTGCTCAAAAAACATAAGGAAAACATTGTAGAATTAAATTTGGCCTATACCAACTTTGATGATGAATTGGCAAAACAATTGAAACCTTTTAAGAACCTTATTAAACTGCAACTTCAGAACACCCAGATTACCAATGAAGGTGCCAAACAACTCAAAGGGTTTAAGTTTCTGGAGACTTTGAATCTCTTTGGAACCGATTTGGATGATGCATCGCTTGCCCGGATTTCGGATTTGCCCAACCTCAAGAAGCTTTACGTATGGCAGACCCAAATGACCGCGGAGGGACTTACATCTTTCAAACAGGGTAATCAAACGGTAGCAATTCAAGGACAGATTGCTGATAGTGTTTTTGCAGCAAGCAGTTTAGGACCACCAACAATCATAGCGGAACATGAAATTTTTAGGGACTCGGTCCAGGTTT
>JBCCUY010000144.1:0-8139 GCA_039196145.1 Bacteroidota bacterium | reverse complement strand
TTGTCCTCGTTGGTGCGGGCTTGCCTTTGACTGCAATAGAGAGCAAGACCTGCGCATTATGGCAAAGCCGATTCATGTCCTCAATGGCCCCAACTTAAATCTATTGGGGAAAAGGGAACCAGAAGTATACGGAAGCACTACCTTTAAGGAATACCTTGAAGAGTTGAAACAGCGGTTCCCAAAAATTGATTTGGACTACTACCAGTCCAACATAGAAGGGGAATTGATTTCCAAAATCCAGGAGGTTGGTTTTTCCTATGATGGAATTGTGCTCAATGCTGCCTCCTACACCCATACTTCCGTTGGAATAGGGGACGCCGTTAAAGCGGTAGAAACACCAGTGGTTGAGGTACACATTTCCAATACCCATAAACGGGAGGATTTTAGGCATGTATCCTACATTTCTTCTGGTGCCAAAGGGGTGATTTTAGGCTTTGGTTTACAGAGCTATGATTTGGCGATACAAAGTTTCCTATAATTCGACCTACTGTTCCAGTGTTTTTAGATACTTTTTATCCGCATAAAAAGTCCCAAATGGCAGTAGGGAAGCCAAAAACAATACAATAAAACGCTTGATGCTCCATTTTTGGGTCCAACAAAATACCAGGGCTATTGCAACGTATGCTATAAACAGAGCGCCATGCGCATAGCCCACAAACTTATTGGGTTCCAAGATATCTGCCCAGTATTTCAGGGGCATGGTTATGCCAAACAGCAGCAAATAGGAGATTCCTTCGAGGATGGCGGTTATCCGAAACGCTTTCAGCATCGATTATAAATGGATTACTTCATCATAGGCATCCGCCACGGCTTCCATCACCGCTTCACTCATGGTAGGGTGCGGGTGAACAGCTTTTAGTATTTCATGGCCGGTGGTTTCCAACTTACGTCCCACAACGGCTTCGGCTATCATATCCGTCACGCCAACACCAATCATGTGGCAACCTAACCATTCTCCATATTTGGCATCAAAAATAACTTTCACAAAACCATCCGGGGTACCAGAGGCCTTGGCCTTGCCACTCGCGGAAAACGGGAATTTACCTACCTTGAGCTCATAGCCTTGGTCTTTTGCTTGTTTCTCGGTAAGTCCAACAGAAGCAACTTCAGGAATGCAATAGGTACAACCAGGAATATTCCCATAATCCAGGGCTTCCACATGCATGCCCGCTATTTTTTCCACACAAAGAATACCTTCAGCCGATGCTACATGCGCCAAAGCCTGGCCTGGGGTGACATCACCGATGGCATAATAACCGGGAATATTGGTCTGGTAATAATCATTGACCAGGATTTTATCCCTATCCACGGCTATGCCAACATCCTCCAGTCCAATGTTTTCAATGTTGGTTTTGATTCCCACAGCGGAAAGTACAATATCTGCTTCGAGCACTTCTTCGCCTTTGGCGGTTTTTACCGTAGCTTTTACCCCTTCTCCTGAAGTATCGACATGGGTAACTTCAGCGGAAGTTTTGATTTTTATTCCGTTCTTTTTAAAATTTCGTTCCAATTGTTTGGAGACATCCTCGTCCTCAACCGGTACAATATTGGGTAGGTATTCCACAACGGTCACCTCAGTGCCCATGGAGTTGTAGAAATAGGCAAATTCAACACCAATTGCACCGCTACCGACAACAATCATCTTTTTAGGTTGGGTCTCCAGCGACATTGCCTCACGATAACCGATCACTTTTTTTCCATCTTGCGGTAGGCTTGGTAATTCGCGGCTTCTGGCTCCTGTGGCAATAATGATATGGTCCGCGGTGTATTCGGCCGGATCACCATGCTCTCCTTTTACCAAAACTTTTTTCCCGGGTTGTACCTTTCCGTATCCGTTGAGGACCTCAATCTTGTTCTTTTTCATCAAAAACTGCACGCCCTTGCTCATGCTCTCCGCCACACCACGGCTTCTGTTCACAACAGCTCCAAAATCGTGCTCCACTTTTTTGGCACTCAACCCATAATCTTCAGCATGTTTTAGGTATTCAAAAACCTGAGCGGACTTCAATAGGGCTTTTGTTGGGATACAACCCCAATTAAGACAGACACCACCTAGACTTTCCTTTTCCACAATAGCTGTCTTGAATCCAAGCTGTGAGGCTCGTATTGCCGTTACATATCCTCCAGGACCACTACCCAAAACAATTACATCGAAGTTGCTCATTAGAATTTGAATTTTAAATGATAAAAACGGTACCTACCCTTATTGGGAAGGCAGGTGCAAAAGTACGCAATTAGAGGTGCAAAAACCAAGCTTTGGTCTTTCGGAATTGTTATAAAAAACTACTGGGTCGCATTGGTGTTTAGCTGAACATCTTTCTATTGAAAGCTTCAGAGCCTCCTTTGGGTATGGAAAGTGATGTCCAATCTTTTCCTTTGATCATTTTGCCCAGAAAAACCAGTTGACCCACATGACTCGAATAGTGGGCCAGCTGTCGGTTCACGGCCTCAATAATGGAATGTTCTTGATTCCGAATCTTAACTTTTGTATTGAAGTTGGATTTATTGATGCCGTCCAGCGCCTCAAAAAGGCAATCCCAACCTCTTTTCCAGGCTACAAGCATCTCCGATTTTGAGGTATAAGGCGCTTCAAACTCCATTTCCCTGTTTCTCCATGTCTTCTCGCCATCTTCGGTCAAAAAATTGGTCCAACGGCTGAGCATGTTGCCCACCATATGTTTAACAATAATGGCAATGGAATTGTCAGTATCCGTGTATTTCCAATGAATTTCCTCATCGGTGAGCTGCGCGAACGTTTTTTCACCCATGGACTTATAGCGGTCAAACTCGAAACATACGCTTTTTATATAGTCGGTTTCAAGACTCATTCTTCGGACTCGGGATTGAAGCCAATACTTACCGAGTTGATACAATAACGCTGCCCTGTTGTCTCCCGTGGACCGTCGTTAAAAACATGTCCCAGATGACTCCCGCAGTTCGCGCAGACCGTTTCTGTTCTGATCATTCCATGCGAGGTATCCCGAATGTATTCGATGGCACCTTCCACAGCTTGGTCAAAAGAGGGCCACCCGCAACCACTTTCAAACTTGTTCCCGCTCTCAAAGAGTTTGGCGTTACATGCCTTGCAGTGATAGTCCCCGTTTTCAAAATGGAGGTTGTATTGACCGGTATGGGGCCTTTCGGTACCTTTTTGTCGAAGTACGTAATATTCCTCCGGAGAAAGCTCCTTTTTCCAGTCTTCCTCCGTTTTATCGTAACTATACTTTTTGTCCATTTTTCGGGTTGATTTCAATGCAAATTAGCTTAGTCCGGGATAAAATCCAAGGCTACCCCATTTATGCAATGTCTTTTACCGGTGGTATTTCTGGGACCATCATTAAATACATGACCCAAATGTCCTCCGCAGGTGGAGCAATGTTCTTCGGTCCTGGCGTAACCTATCTTGTAATCTACATCGTAGCTTACATTCCCTTCAATTTCGCGATCGAAACTTGGCCAGCCCGTTCCCGATTTAAACTTACTTTCACTTCGGAACAAGGGTGTGGCACAGGCAGCGCAGACATATGTTCCTTTCTCCTTGTTATCTAAAAGATCGCTGCTAAATGCATTTTCGGTAGCTGCTTTTCTAAGGACATAATATTCCATGTCCGTGAGCTCCGTTCTCCATTCGGCATCGGTCTTGGTGACCGGGTATACTTTTTCTTTTTCTGAAGACTTTGATTCTTCTTGCGATACACCTTTGCATCCGGCAAGGACAAGCAAAACCACAAATAACAATTTTTTCCCCATTTCGTTTTTTTAGGTAGACGTTCTACGTACGGAATCCTTTCAAAATAACAATTATAAGTTTTGGAATAAAAAAACCCTGCCGGAAAACAGCAGGATTCTATGAATTAGCATTTTATTGAATTCTTAATTCAATTCCAATTTCTTTACTTGATTTTCTTCGATGCCCAAGGCGGACATTACATTGGATATGTTTGAGGTGTCCATTTTGGATGAATCCGCAAAAACACTGGGAACAAAAACGAGCCTAAACGACTGGTTGTCCGTAAAGTTCGTATCCAAGGCTGAAAGATCAAAATTTCCATCGATGAAAATCTCCGTATCCACAAAATTATGGGCTGCCACATATTGTATAGTACCTTCTGGTAAAAAGAAACTCTGTGGGATTTGACTCCATGCATCGGCGGTACTTCCGTCATCAAGGTCTACCGTTCCATCAAATCGATATACAAGTACGGCATCGGCCTCAAATACCTCAAAATCGGTAACATCGCTGTAGGTAATTATGGTGCTATAAATGTTGCCATCCACGTCGTAGGCGAAATTAACCCCATCTACTTCAACAACTTGACCTTGAATTCCATCCTGTCCGTCTTCTCCTGGAAGTCCTGGGGCACCATCAAAGCCGGGAGGTCCTTCGGGGCCTTCACAGGCCACGGTAAAAAGAATGATAAAGGTCCCTAGTATAGTATTGAAATTTTTCATGATTTTTGATTTTTGATTTGCGTTCATTTTTATCTCTTTACGCTAGAAAATCAAAAAGCATTCCATTTTTTAAATCAGGCTGTTTTTTTGTGATAAGAACCGCTTCGAATCGATTACTTGGACAAAGATGTGTAATATTGTAATTGTTAAACCAACGCTTATGTCCAAGGTCATTGCCCACAGTTTTTTTACCGAGTTTGATATCAATCTTTTTAAGGCGGGAAAACATTTTAGACTTTATAACAATTTGGGTTCCCATCCTACTAAAGTAGATGGGGTAAAAGGAACCTATTTTGCGGTTTGGGCACCATCGGCCAAATCAGTCTCCGTTATCGGGGATTTCAACCATTGGGATGGTAAGGACCACCAGCTGTACGTAAGATGGGACGAAAGTGGTATCTGGGAAGGTTTCATCCCAAAAGTAGGGAAGGGAACCAAGTACAAATATAAAATTCAATCACACAACAACGACATTTGGACCGAAAAGGCCGACCCTTTTGCCCGTTATTGCGAGCAACCCCCAAAGACCGCTTCAGTGGTTTGGGACGGTGATTATACTTGGAAGGATAAAAAATGGATGGACACCCGGGAGCAGCACAATGCGCTGGACAAACCCTACTCGGTGTACGAAGTGCATCTGGGCTCTTGGAAGAAAAAGAACGGATGGGAGTTTCTTTCCTATGAAGAACTTGCAGATGATTTGGTAAACTATGTCCATGAAATGGGATTTACGCATGTGGAGTTTATGCCCATTATGGAATATCCGTTTGACCCTAGCTGGGGCTATCAACTTACTGGATATTTTGCGCCAACGTCTCGTTTTGGAACGCCAGAGGAATTTAAAAAATTGGTTGATAAGTTCCATGAGAAAGGCATTGGGGTTATTTTGGACTGGGTGCCTTCGCATTTTCCGGAAGACGCACATGGGCTTGGTTTTTTTGATGGATCAAACCTCTATGAGCATCCTGACAGACGAAGAGGGTACCATCCAGACTGGAAGAGCTTAATATTCAATTATGGCCGAAACGAGGTAAGGGCCTTTTTAATCAGTAATGCGGTTTTTTGGCTGGATCAATTCCATGTGGATGGGCTCCGTGTTGATGCTGTAGCATCAATGCTGTATCTGGATTATTCACGGGAAGACGGTGAGTGGGAACCTAATATGTACGGAAACAATGAGAACCTGGAGGCTATGTCGTTTCTGAGGGAGATGAATACCGAAGTATATGCCAGTTTTAAAGGAGTGCAGACCATTGCAGAGGAATCAACAGCTTTTAACGGGGTTTCCAAGCCAGTGGATTTGGGAGGCCTAGGTTTTGGTATGAAATGGATGATGGGATGGATGCACGATACATTGGAATTTTTTAAGAAGGAGCCTATTTACAGATCCTATGACCTGAACGATATTACTTTTAGCATGACCTATGCTTTTACCGAGAACTTTATGTTGCCCTTTTCCCATGATGAGGTGGTCTACGGTAAAAAGTCTTTGTTGTACCGGATGCCCGGTGACGAATGGCAGCGTTTTGCCAACCTTAGGCTGCTATTTGGCTATATGTTCACCCATCCTGGTGGAAATTTAATCTTTATGGGTGGCGAATTTGGACAATCCTCGGAATGGAATTTTCAGGAAAGTTTGGAGTGGCATCTGACGCAATACGATTTTCATTCCGGAATACAGGGGGTCATCCGGGATTTGAACAAAGTTTATAAAGAACAACCTGCTCTGCATGAAAAGCAATTTAGCCCAGAAGGTTTTCAATGGATAGAGCACAACGACCAGGAAAACACGGTTTTGACCTACATCCGAAAGGGAAATGAACCCACCGATGATTTGATCATAGCTTGCAATTTTACCCCGGTTCCAAGGGAGAATTATAGGATTGGAGTACCAAAAACCAAGCAACTGAAGCTCGTTTTCAACAGTGATGAAACCAAGTATTCTGGAAGCGGAACAGGTAAAAAGACCTTAAGGCCCTCCACTAAGGAATGGAACGGATATCCGCAGTCGGTATCTATGACACTTCCGCCCTTGGGAGTGGTAATTTATAAATAAGTGGAAAACGCAAACGTTGTAGTTAAGTTTGTGTTCAAAACATCTTTTTAATTTCTCACCCTAAAGTCTTTCTTTTGTGGGTCACATAACCCAACGGCTATGATTACCAACACGGAAATTGAAAAAAGGGGCAATCAGTACCCTAACCATATAGTTGACTTCAAGCAAGAAAACGATAAACTATATTTTACCACCCAAAATGGTGTAATTCTTGAATTGACCATTCTCAGGGATAGTGCAATTCGTTTTAGATATGCCACAGAGCATGTTTTTGAGCCCGACTTTTCTTATGCCATAAGCGATGATGTAAGTCTTGGCTACAATGAGCTGTCTGTAAAGGATGAAATCCCAGAATATGTGGTTACCACATCCAAAATCAAGATATACATCAACAAGACCAACCTCAGGGTGCAAATAGCAGATTTGGAGGATACCATGATCTTGGAGGATGAGCTTGGCTTTCACTGGGAAGAGAATTATGATTACGGAGGCAATATTGTTAAAATGGGCAAAGTTTGCCATACTGGGGAAAGTTATTATGGCATGGGCGATAAGGCTTCGCATACTAACCTAAAGGGTAAGCGCGTCAACAACTGGGTAACGGATTCCTATGCTTATGGAAAAGATCAGGAGCCATTGTATAAAGCCATCCCGTTTTACGTGGGATTAAAGGAAAATATTGCCTACGGGGTCTTTTTTGATAATTCGTTCAGCACCTATTTTGATTTTGCCAATGAAAAACGAAATGTTACCAGCTTTTGGGCAGATGGTGGGGAGATGAACTACTATTTCTTTTACGGCCCCAAAATGGGACAGGTCGTTGAGGCGTATACGGATTTGACCGGCGTGCCGGAACTTCCACCGCTTTGGGCCCTTGGCTTTCATCAATCAAAATGGAGCTATTACCCAGAGAAAAAGGTAAAGAACATAGCCTCGAGCTTCAGAAAATTGAATATTCCATGTGATGCGATCTATCTGGACATTGATTATATGGAAGGCTTTAGATGTTTTACTTGGGACAATAAGCGTTTTCCAAATCCTAAAAAAATGATTGAGGAATTGGAGGAGGATGGTTTTAAGACCGTTACCATGATTGATCCGGGCATCAAGATAGATCGGGACTATTGGGTGTACCAACAGGCCATGGACAATGGTTTTTTCTGTAGAAGGGCTGATGGCCCGCATTTTAAAGGGAAGGTATGGCCTGGAGAATGCAAATTTCCAGATTTTACCCACCCAGAGGTTAGAGAATGGTGGGCAACCTTATACAAGGAGATGATAGCGGATTTGGGTGTTAAAGGGGTCTGGAACGATATGAACGAACCAGCGGTTATGGAAGTCCCCACGAAAACGGCCAACCTTGATGTACGTCACGATTATGACGGGCATCCGTGCAGCCATAGAAAGGCGCATAATGTATACGGTATGCAAATGGTAAGGGCAACCTACGATGGGGTCAAGAAGTTTATGTTCCCACGCAGACCCTTTGTGTTGACCCGTGCCGCTTATTCAGGTACACAAAGGTATTGCGCTACTTGGACCGGGGACAATGTTGCAACTTGGGAACACCTTTGGATTGCCAATGTGCAGATGCAACGTATGTGCATGAGCGGATATTCTTTTGTTGGGTC
>JBCCUY010000143.1:0-8209 GCA_039196145.1 Bacteroidota bacterium | reverse complement strand
GGTTGATTGGGAATATTTTTGACTTTTTCAAGTCGGGATAAAACTAACCCCAACCGGAAACCAAAAGTGATGGTTTTATGTTAAAATCCGCGCAAAGGTAATAAGAAGTGTAACTGTTTTGATTTTTGGAGGTCTTTACTTCAACGAATCAATCAAAAACGAATCACGGTGAAAAGGTTAATCATCTTTGTCCTCTTATCCTTCATTTCTTATTTTCTACATGCGCAGGACTCAACTACAGTAGTCGCAAAGAAAATTTATGTGACCAAATCTATAGGGAACGAACAGCCGCCAACAGTTGATGGCCTGTTGAACGACCCTGTTTGGGAGCTAGTGGAATGGGCAGGGGACTATGTTGAATTTCAACCTGACGAAAATACACCTCCCGCGCAGCAAACCAAGTTTAAGATTGTTTACGACAGCAAGAACTTATATATAGGTGTACGATGCTACGACGAGGAACCGGATAAAATTGAAAAAAGGCTATCAAGAAGAGATGGTTTTGAGGGTGATTGGGTAGAGTTCAATATAGATAGCTATCATGATAAGCGTACCGCCTTTTCATTTACAACCACAGTTTCCGGTGTCAAAGGGGATGAGTTTGTGTCCAATAACGGGAATAATTGGGATTCCAGTTGGAACCCCATTTGGTATACCAAAACCAATGTGGACAAAGAGGGTTGGACTGCTGAATTCCGGATTCCCTTAAGTCAACTCAAATTTGGAGCGGAGGAGAACCAGGTTTGGGGATTGCAGTCCACCCGAAGGATATTCAGAGCCGAGGAACGATCATTATGGCAGCGAAAACCTATAGATCAGCCAGGCTGGGTGAGCGAGTTTGGAGAGTTGCACGGGCTGAAGAACATAGAGCCACAGAAGCAACTGGAAATTCAACCGTATACGGTTACAAGCGGGGAAACCTATGAAGCAGAGGAAGGCAACCCCTTTAGGGATGGGAATGAGGGTGATTTTACGGTTGGTCTGGATGCCAAGATTGGCGTCACCAATGACCTTACCTTGGATTTAACGGTAAACCCGGATTTTGGGCAAGTGGAAGCCGACCCATCTGCCATAGCCCTGGACGGGTTTCAGATTTTCTTTAGGGAACAACGCCCATTTTTCGTGGAGAATAAAAATATATTTGATTTCAACCTATCCGAATCTGAGGCGGGCAACACCTTTGGTTTTGACAATGTCTTCTATTCCCGTCGAATCGGGAGAAGCCCACAAGGTTCACCCGATACCGAGGACACCGATTTTGTGGAACAGCCGGACAATACGCCAATAGTTGGCGCGGCCAAATTCAGTGGAAAAACAAAAAACGGATGGGCCATAGGCGTTTTGGAAAGTGTCACGGCAAAACGCTATGCCACTATCAGGCAAGAAAATGGGGACGAGTATAGGGAAGTGGTAGAGCCTTTGACCAACTACTTTGTAGGACGTCTTCAAAAGGATTTCAACAACAGGAACTCCTATATAGGTGGAATTTTTACAGCGACCAACAGGGATGATTTAACCCTAGAGCTGGATTTTCTCCACAAGTCCGCATTTACCGGGGGGGTGGACTTTAAGCACCAATGGAACAACAGAGACTGGTATCTGGAAGGGAATCTTATCCTAAGCCATGTAAAAGGAAGTACGGAGGCCATAACAAACACTCAAGAATCCATAACCCACTTGTTCCAACGGGAAGGAGCGGACCATGTTGAAATAGATCCAGACAGAACTTCACTAACTGGAAGTGGGGGTAACCTTCAAATCGGTAAGATTGGAAACGGCCATTGGCGATTTGAATCTGGTGGCACTTGGCGTTCCCCTGAACTGGAGTTGAACGATATTGGGTTTCAGCGCCAAGCAGACGATTTACGACATTACACATGGATTGGCTATCAAACGCTTAAACCTGACAGTACGTTTAGACGGGTAGGTATCAACTACAATCACTGGAGCGCATGGGATTTTGGTGGCAATCATAATTATTTGCAGTTCAATACCAATAGTTGGCAAAATTGGAAGAACAATTGGTTTACAAACTTTGGGTTCAACTATGCGCCTATCCAATATGATAATTTTGCGCTACGGGGAGGACCTAGATTGCGCCAGTCGCCATGGATAAGTTTTTGGAACAGTATCAACACGGACAGCAGAAAAAAGGTAGTTTTCCGTTTCTTTCACAATGGTAGAAAAGCGGTTGACAATTCCTTTAAGTCGTATTTTGTGGAAACGGGCTTGACCTATCAGCCTATAAACGCATTACGCATTTCCGCATTTCCTTCATTGCGCATCAACAATGATAGGTTGCAATACATTGACAATTTTGACGATGTTAATGGGGCAACACGGTATCTAAATGGTGAAATCAGCCAGCGTACGTTGAGCATGTCGTTTCGATTGAATTATACCATCAATCCAAATTTGACGATACAGTACTGGGGGCAACCGTTTATTTCTAGGGGTAGGTATTCCAATTTTAAACACGTCTCCAATCCAACCGCAAAGTACTTCGAGGATCGTTTTACTCCCTATTCCACCAATCAACTAACCTTGACCGATGGCTCCTATGCCGTTGATGAGGATTTGAACGGCACTGAGGATTTCAGTTTTGATGACCCTGATTTTTCAGCGGTGCAGTTTCGTTCCAATTTGGTAATTCGATGGGAATATATTCCCGGTTCAGAGATTTTTTTGGTGTGGTCCCAAGATGTTTCACGTGATGGAGATCCGTCCTCAGGGCTATTGTCCAGTTTAGGGGACAATATTTTTGGACAGAAACCCCAGAACATCTTTTTACTTAAAGCTACCTATAGGTTTGTTCTTTAGGAACCTGGGCATCGTTGTACTAATTTTTGGTTTTTTCCGTTATTCCGTTAGGATTTCTAAATCTACCCCAATGAAAAAGTACATAGTATTACTGTTTTATATTACGGCACTTGCCTTTTCCTGTTCCGAGGATAACAATACTAATGATATGCTTGAAGGAACCGATGGTCTTGTTGGCACATGGTTTTTGACGGATATTCGCATTGATGAAGGGACAAATGATGACGATTTGAATTTTGCCAAACAAATCCTAGGCTTTTTGCAAGGAATTGATTGCGAACTGATAATATTCACCTTCAACGAGAGCGGAACGTTGGATACCGATAGTAAGATAGATCATCTGTCTATTAATGTTGGAACCGGAGGCTTGGATATTCCATGTCCTACCGAGATAGATGAAGAGTCAGCTTTATGGGTGTTGAATGGTGACCAGCTCACTATCTCCAAAGAAGGGGAGGCCGACGAGGTATTTACCATTGAATTGGATGGAAATACACTTATTGTGCCGGGTGAAAGTGTTGATGCGAACAACTACGCGGGTGCGGACGCTGTATTTACAAGACAGTAATCCCTCTGAAAAAAGAATAAAAGGCCCTGCAATTTAATTGTGTGGCTTTATTTTTTCCAAAGCACTCACCAAGGCCTCATTGGCTTCTTGATTACCGATGGTAATCCTTACCTTGCCAGGAGCGCCAAATTGTGATACGGGACGTACCATAACTCCTTCTTCCATTAAAAAATCCGTGAATTCAAATTCTGGCAGGGGTGGGTCTATCAGGAAAAAGTTGGCTTGCGTGGGCCAAAACCGAATACCCAACTTCTGAAATGCAGTAGCCAAATAGTTGCGGCCTTCTAAAACGGTCGCAACAGTCTTTTCGATAAACGCTGTGTCTTCCAAGGCCCCAATTCCAGCTTCAATGGATGTTATGGGCAAGAGAAAGGGTTTGTGGATTTGTCTTAGATATTGGGCAATTTTTGGGGTGGAGTAACAATATCCGATTCGCTGCCCGGCCAAACCATAGGTCTTGGAAAAACTGTTGATACCGACGATATTTCGCCCTTCTTTGATATAGTTAAGGGCTGTAGCGTAGTCTTCCGCATCAGCAAAATGGCGGTACACCTCGTCATATACTACAAGAGTATTATCTGGGATTCGGTTGAAAAACGAATCCAAAATCGGTTTTGGGATATGGGAACCTGTAGGGTTGTTGGGACTGGTCAGGAATATGATCTTGGTGCGGTCCGTGATCGCATTGCAAATTTCATCCAGGTCAAATCTGTAATCCGGTTCCAGTAGGGGAACATCCACCTGTTGTGCCCCATACCATCTTGAAAAGACGGAATAGGGTAAAAAACAGGGGTTGGAATAAATCACTTCGTCCCCTTCTTGTATAAAGGCCCTAAGAATCATGTCAATAAGCTCCGAACCACTATTGCCACAGATAAATTGATCACTTGACAGTTGACCGTTGAAGTCTTTTACAAGTGCTTCACGTAAACGAATATCCGTTTGGTCTGGATAAATATCCAGCTTTTCAATAGCCTTGGTGATGGCCAATTTGGCCTTTGGGGACTGTCCTATAGGATTCTCATTGGATGAGAGTTTGTAGATTTTTTTCCCCTTGTAGGCGGGTAAGCCCTTGCCGCCTTCGTAGGCTTTTTTGGGCTGTAAATATGGCTTGAAAATAGACGCTATTCCTTTACTCATTAACCTATTTTTTCAGCATACATTAATACGGCCATAGCTTTTTCGGTATGGTTTTCCCTTAAAATTTGTTGGGCCAGCCAATGCAGCTCTTTTTGTAGTTTTTTAGGATTCGATTTTAGTTTCTTTTCCAGCATTTGGATTTCATCGTCTTTCCCGATGGACTCGATCAATTCCTCCGATGGTAGATGTTCCACGTTTCCCAGACGACCAAGATTGTTCCCAGTAAGTACAGTGCTGTTCCTTACGGTTTCAGGTAGGTTGTCCACGCCAATACCCTTGTTTCGGATAGGTTTGGGAATCTCAAAAAGGGAATTCCCGCTTGATCGGGTATACCAACTACCTCCCATTCTTCCTACCAAATCCAGTTTTGTGGGATCAAGTTTTCCAAGTTCATCTAAAAAGTCTTCGCGGATATGCATTAAAACCACTCGGGCAATAATAAGGTTGCCCGCCCCTGGCGTATCGGCCAGTTCAATAACCTGATCTACAGTGCATTCAAAAGATACTGGAGCCTCACCAACTCTTGGAGGACGTACCTTTTCACTGGCTACTTCGGTCAATCCGGATTTCAGAAACTCATTTACTCCCTTATCGTAGGCCGTACTGGACAACGACATCTGCTCCACTATGGGGTAATCCACGATATTGATGACCACTTCTGGGACCTCATTTATGTTTTGATGGGTATGTTTTAGCGAATTGTCCCGTCCACTCCGAGCCGGAGAAAAGATCATTACTGGAGGGTTGGAACTGAATACGTTGAAAAAACTGAAAGGACTCAAGTTCACCTTTCCTTCGGCATCAACTGTACTCGCAAAACAGATGGGTCTTGGCGCCACGGCCGTCAACAAATAAGCATGCAGTTCCGGTTGGGGAATGGATGAGGGGTCAATTGTTTTTATACTGGACATTCCTAAGGATTTTACACGAAGATAAACATCTATTTGGCCGGAAGTACCTTGGCGCTCACTTCACCAAAACCAACGCGGACATCCCCTTTTTGACAGTGGCCACGCATGATCACAGTGTCCCCGTCTTGAATGAACTTACGTTCTGTACCATCTTTCATGGCCAATGGTTTGGTGCCCATCCAGGCCAATTCCAACATAGAGCCATAAGAATCCTCATCCTTACCGGAAATGGTGCCGGAGCCATAAAGATCACCCACATTGATGTTACAGCCGTTAACGGTATGGTGGGCCAACTGTTGGGCCATATTCCAGTACATGTATTTGAAGTTAGACCGGCAAACCACTTGTTCTTCACGCCCTTCCGGTACTATCCCCACTTCCAGGTAGATGTCGTAGTTTTTTTCCCCTTTGTACTCCAAATAAGGGAGTACTTTGGGTTGTTGTTCAGGTCCCGAAACACGAAAGGGTTCCAAGGCTTCCAAGGTTACGATCCAAGGTGAAATATGGGAGGCAAAGTTTTTTGCCAAAAAGGGCCCCAATGGCACATATTCCCATTTTTGTATGTCCCTTGCGGACCAATCATTAAAGAGCACCATTCCAAAAATGTAGTCCTCCGCCTCATCCGTGGCAATGGACTCCCCTAATTGGGTATTTTTCCCTGTAATGAACCCCATTTCCAGTTCAAAATCCAAGCGTTGTGAGGGTCCAAAAACGGGTTGGTCCGCCCCATTGGGAATGGTTTGCCCTTGAGGTCTATGGATGGGCTCCCCACTCAAAATTATGGAAGAGGCACGCCCGTGATAGCCCACTGGGATGTGCTTCCAATTGGGCAAAAGGGCATTTGCAGGATCCCTGAACATTTTGCCCACGTTGGTGGCGTGCTCAATGCTGGAATAGAAATCGGTATAATCCCCGATGATTACGGGCATATGCATTTGAGCGTCTGATTGCAGCACAAACAATTCCGGCTTTCCGGCCAAAACGGAATCTTCCTCTTGCAACCAGTGCTGGATGTCTTTCCGGACCTTTTTGGTAATGGATTTTCCGAGGGAGATAAAATCATTCAGCGTATCCTTTTCCAAAACCGCGGTGTTGAACTCAAAAACATCCAACACGGCTACTGCGGCCAAATCCAAAATGTGGTCGCCAATGGCAACCCCGGCACGTGGAGCACGGTCTGTGGTTGAAAATATCCCAAAGGGAATGTTGTGTATTGAAAAATCTGAATTATCAGGTATGTTTATGATCATGTTTGTTTGGATATGAGATTTTAGACATTAGATGTGAGCAGGTTTTTGGGTCGTAAAGCACACCTATCCAACATCTATTGTCTGACTTCATGTTTGCTATTCTACCCACGACTTATAGTAGGTGCCATCATCTATCTTAAGGGCATTCTCGGTCACCTGTAAAGGTTTGAAAGTGTCTATCATTACAGCTAGCTCTTCGGTTCCCTTTTTGCCAATACTGGCTTCATAGGTGCCGGGATGTGGTCCATGGGGAATACCTGCTGGATGCAATGAAATATACCCTGGCCCAATTCCGGTTCTGCTCATGAAATCCCCATCCACATAATAGAGCACCTCATCGGAATCAATATTGGAATGGTTGTAAGGGGCAGGAATGGCTTTTGGATGGTAATCGTATAGTCTTGGACAAAACGAACAGATAACAAAGGCATTGGTTTCAAAGGTTTGGTGTACGGGTGGCGGTTGGTGCACACGGCCCGTGATGGGTTCAAAATTGTGGATAGAGAATCCGTAGGGGTAGTTGTAACCGTCCCAGCCGACTACATCAAAAGGATGTGAGGCGTAGACCAAACTATGGAGCATGCCCTGCTTTTTGATCTTCATGACGAACTCTCCCGTTTCATCATGGGTTTCCAAATTCTCTGGCAGTTTGTAGTCACGCTCGCAAAACGGAGAGTGTTCCAAAAGTTGCCCAAACCAGTTCCGATAGCGTTTTGGCGTGTAAATGGGATGGAAGGACTCCGCATATAAAATGCGATTGTCCTCGGTGTCAAAATCTATTTGGTAAATCATCCCCCTGGGAATGATGAGGTAATCCCCATATTCAAAAGGGATATTGCCCAGGAAAGTTCTAAGCGTACCCGTTCCTTTATGGATGAACAGCATCTCATCGGCATCCGAGTTCTTATAGAAATATTCCGTCATGGATTTTTTTGGCGCCGCCAATCCAACATGGACATCCGAATTCACCAAAAGAGGTTCTCGCGCTTCCAAAAAATCATCCTTTGGTTGTACATCAAATCCAATTAGTTTTCTAGAAGTTATATTCTTTTGAACAGCAATCTTTGGGCTTAGGTCAATGGCCTCCCCAATAGAAGATACTTGAGTTGGGCGATGCACATGGTACATCAATGACGACATACCGTCAAAACCTATGGTGCCAAACAATTGTTCATAATAAAGACCACCATCCGGTTTGGTAAACTGGGTATGTCTTTTTTGCGGAATCTTTCCAAGCTTGTGATAAATGGGCATTATTAAAAGTTTAGCGTTATGGGTTGGGAGCGCAGCATCAATACTGAATTCCCAACCCTTAACTTATTTAGTGCAATGTTCCCCTAACCTCTTGTTCGCGCTCAATAGCCTCGAACAGTGCCTTAAAGTTACCCTTTCCAAATGATTGTGCACCTTTTCTTTGAATGATTTCGAAGAACATGGTAGGTCTTGGTTCCACAGGACGTGTGAAAATCTGCAACAGATAGCCCTCGTCGTCCCTATCTACCAAAATCCCCAATTCTTTC
>JBCCUY010000142.1:0-8251 GCA_039196145.1 Bacteroidota bacterium | reverse complement strand
CAGTGATGTGCATTTGGGGAAAGTTGCCCATTTTAGAAAATTTGGAGCAGCGGTTCCCCGAAAAGCCCTTCATAAAAACTATGTGTTGTTGGACAATATCGTTTCCCATTTTAGTCCGTTCCAAATTTGCTTTTTGGGAGACCTCTTCCATTCCTCTTTGAACAAGGAATGGGAGCTTTTTGAAAATTGGGTAGGGAAAACTCCATCGGAATTGGTACTTGTCTCGGGCAACCACGACATCATTTCGCCCCTTAAGTTTGAAAAACTTGGGATTTCCGTATTTGACGAGTTAATTATCGAGGATTTTCTTCTCACCCATCACCCAGAAGAACGTGAAGGGTATTTTAATTTTTGTGGACACATTCATCCGGCCATAAGGCTTCGCGGCTTTGGAAGACAAAATTTGCGTTTATCCTGTTTTTTCAAATCCAAAGACCAACTTGTTTTCCCGGCGTTTGGTGAGTTTACCGGCACCCATACAATGAAACCGAAAAAAGGGGATGAGGTTTATGCCATTGTGGAAGATGAAGTGGTGCAAGTTTAGTACTATCTAAAGTGATGTCTCTTTGGCTTTAGGTTTCAAACTGTACCGTTTATATTTGCAGCAAATTTCTTGGATTGACCAAATCGTCCATTTCCCAATTTTTTGAACAGTCTCTCCAAGTCGGGAAACTGCAGGATGCTATTTCCATTACGAAAAGTGCCCCTGCCAAAATCCAACTCAAAGGCCTTACCGGTTCTGCTCTTTCTTTCGCCATTTCTTCAGCATTCAAACATACTGAGTTGCCTTTTTTGGTGTTGCTCAATGATAAGGAAGAGGCGGCTTATTATCTGAACGATTTGGAACAACTCATCGGTGAAAATGATGTTTTGTTTTACCCCGGTAGTTATAGGAGACCTTATCAAATAGAGGAAACCGACAACGCCAATGTGCTATTGCGGGCCGAGGTGTTGAACCGAATCAATTCAAGAAAGAAACCAGCGGTTATTGTTACCTATCCGGATGCCCTTTTTGAAAAAGTGGTCACCCGTAAGGAACTGGATAAAAACACCCTCAAAATAAAATTGGAGGATACTTTATCCCTTGATTTTTTGAATGAAGTACTGTTTGAATACCAGTTCAAACGTGTGGATTTTGTAACGGAGCCCGGCGAGTTTTCGGTTCGGGGAGGCATTGTGGACGTCTTTTCATTTTCGCATGATGAGCCTTACAGAATTGAATTTTTTGGGGATGAGGTGGACAGCATCCGAACCTTTGATGTGGAGACCCAACTCTCTACGGATAAAGTAAAACGCATTACCATTATTCCCAATGTGGAAAACAAGTTTCTGCAGGAAATCCGGGAGAGTTTTTTAAAATACGTAGCAGCCAAAACGGTCATTTTTGCCAAAAATCTGGATTTGGTCTATGGGCGAATCGATACTTTTTTCGCTAAAGCGGAAGCTAGTTTTGCGCAACTTAGCAAAGAAATCAAACACGCCAAGCCGGAAGAGCTCTTTGTGACCTCAAATTTGCTTAAAGCGCAGCTGAAAGGTTTTAAATTGGTAGAGCTTGGTTCAAAAGACCTCTCGACTGCGCTCGAGGTGACTTTCAATACCAAGCCCCAGCCCTCATTCAATAAAAAATTCGACCTCCTCATTGAAAATCTCAATGAAAATCATCTGGACGGATACTCCAACTATATTTTTTGTTCCACAGAGCAACAGGCCAAACGCTTCAATGATATCTTTCAGGATATTGAGGACGAAGTGCATTACAAGACCTTGGTTTTTCCTATTTATCAAGGTTTTGTAGACCAAGACCTTAAACTGGTCTGCTATACAGATCATCAAATTTTTGAACGATACCATAAGTTCCAATTGAAAAATGGCTACGCCAAAAAGCAAGCCATCACGCTAAAGGAACTCAACAAGCTTGAGATTGGCGATTACGTCACCCATATTGATCACGGTATTGGCAAATTTGGAGGCCTGCAAAAAATTGATGTGGAAGGCAAAAAACAGGAAGCGATTAAGTTGGTGTACGGAGACCGCGACATTCTGTATGTAAGCATCCATTCCCTCCACAAGATTTCCAAATTCAACGGCAAGGACGGAGCGGTTCCCAAAATCTATAAACTGGGGTCGGCCGCATGGAAAAAACTAAAGCAAAAGACCAAAAGCCGGGTCAAAAAAATTGCCTTCGACCTCATCAAAGTCTACGCAAAAAGAAGGTTGGAAAAAGGATTCCAATATGCCCCGGACAGCTATTTGCAGCACGAACTGGAGGCCTCTTTTTTGTATGAGGACACCCCAGACCAAGAGAAATCGACCCAAGATGTAAAACGGGATATGGAGAGCGAGCGACCCATGGATCGTTTGATCTGTGGGGATGTTGGCTTTGGGAAAACAGAAGTGGCCATCAGGGCCGCCTTTAAGGCCGTGGACAATGGCAAACAAGTTGCCATATTGGTCCCCACGACCATTTTGGCTTTCCAGCACAACAACACCTTTAAAAAGCGATTTGGTGAGTTGCCCGTGACCGTGGATTACCTCAACCGATTTAGGACCGCAAAGGAAAAAAGGCAAATATTGGAGCGCTTGGCGCAAGGTAAAATTGATATTATCATCGGTACGCACCAGCTGGTGAACAAAAATGTGCAATTCAAGGATTTGGGGCTGCTTATTGTGGATGAGGAGCAAAAATTTGGAGTAGCCGTGAAGGACAAACTTAAATCCATCAAGGAAAACGTGGATGTCCTGACCCTAACCGCTACACCCATTCCAAGAACGCTTCAATTTAGTTTGATGGCGGCCCGTGATCTTTCTGTCATCAATACCCCTCCTCCAAATCGGTATCCCATTGAAAGTAGGGTGATCCGTTTCAACGAGGAGATTATTAGGGATGCTGTTTCCTATGAAATCCAACGAGGCGGACAGGTCTTTTTTATCCATAATCGGATTGAGAATATCAAGGAAGTGGCTGGAATGATCCAACGTTTGGTTCCCGATGCCAAAATCGGGATTGGGCACGGGCAAATGGAAGGAAAAAAGCTGGAACAGCTAATGATGGCTTTTATGAATGGGGAGTTTGATGTACTCGTATCCACCACCATTGTGGAAAGCGGATTGGATGTTACCAATGCCAACACCATCTTCATCCACAACGCCAACAATTTTGGATTGAGCGACCTCCACCAGATGCGGGGACGCGTGGGTCGAAGCAATAAAAAAGCGTTCTGTTTCTTCATCACTCCGCCTTATGAGGTCATGACCCCTGATGCTAGAAAACGTATTGAGGCCTTGGAACAATTCACGGAACTGGGGAGTGGTTTCAACATCGCCATGAAGGACTTGGAAATCCGAGGAGCCGGAGATCTGTTGGGAGGAGAGCAAAGTGGGTTTATCAACGAAATTGGATTTGAAACCTACCAGAAGATTTTAACCGAGGCCATTGAGGAACTCAAGGAAAATGAGTTTAAGGAACTCTATGAAGAAGTGGAGGGCAAACAGGGGAAAAATTACGTCAAGGACACCCAGTTGGACACTGACTTTGAGTTGCTCTTCCCAGATGATTATATCAACAATATTACCGAGCGTCTCAACCTGTATACCCAATTGAACAGTGTGAAGGATGAGGAAGACCTTCAGGAATTTGAAAGGCAGCTGGTGGATCGTTTTGGGGAATTGCCTCCCCAGGCCAAGGATTTAATGAATTCCGTACGGATCAAATGGATAGCCAACAGTATTGGACTGGAAAAAGTGGTACTGAAAAAAGGGAAATTCCTAGGCTATTTTATCGCTGACCAACAGTCCGATTTTTATCAAAGTCCTGCCTTCACCCAAGTATTGAACTATGTTCAATCCAATCCTGGAACTTGCCAACTAAAGGAAAAACAAACTCGTAACGGACTGCGGTTGCTATTGGTTTTTGATCAAATTACCTCAGTCAACAAAGCTTTGAGCGCTTTGGAACCTTTTTCCAACGGACCTCCTGTTTCTTAAAAATTAAGACGGAGTATCAGGTTTGGGGTCGTTCCCAAAGAGAGGCGGGTATTCTCTTCTAGGATAAAATTTTGGTCACCTACCGAATCCGTGATTTGGAAGAGCCCAAAGTCCCTGTTGAGCAGGTTTTGCCTTCCATAAAGGTTCAAGAGAGAGAATCCCAATCTACCCCGAACATCTTTAGCTTTTGACAATTTGAATTCATAGCTTAGTGATGCATCCAACCTATGATATTCCGGAAGCTTGCTGGCATTAAGCTCACCATATTCGATAAAGGTGTTTTCTCCATCGGTTACAGCGCCCGTAGCATCCGTAAAAGGTATTCCTGTTCTGTATTTCCATCCCAAGGAAAATTGTAGGTTTTTCCACTGATAAAAATGCGACCATGTAAGCGAATGGGTAATATCGTTATTCCCTGGAAAAGTGTTTCCATTGTTTAGTTGCTCAAATTCAAAATTGGTATCGGAAAAGGTATAACCTAACCATGTGGAATAGTTCTTCCATTTCTTTTTTAGGAAAACATCCACTCCTAAAGTCTTACTTTTTCCCTCGGAAAAATCTAAGGTTGAGGCTTGAAAACCTCTTGTAAACGAAGTCAATCCGCGTGTGTTTTTATAATAGGCATCAACATCAAGACTCCATCCGCTCAAGTTCCATAAAAACCCTCCGGTGAATTGGGAACTCGTCAATAGAGGGATATCGTCACCATTGGCCAAGGCCCATACCTGATTTTCCAATCCAAAGGCAAAGGTGGCCAATTCCAAAATCTGACTAATAGACTGTACCCTGCGCTCTGCTGAGGCCTTAAGGCTAAAATGAGGGGCCACTTTTTGTTCGACATATACCCGTGGTTCAACCAAGAAACGTTTGACGATCGAATAATAGGTATTTCTCAATCCCAATTGCACCTGTCCTTTCGATTTTCTGAATACGGCGTTTTGAAACAAGGAGTGCGAGTTGTTGCTTGCCGATTCGACCTCTGTAAAATCGTTGACTTGCAAGGTAAAATCTACTTTGTTGTTAAACATCTGATAGCCATTGGCCAAAGACCAGTTTTTGCCCATATTCCATTGATGGCTTACAGAGGCCCCAAATTCCTCGATTGCGTTGTCTTTGGTCACCGTTTCCCGAAAAGCGGTGTTTTCATCCACTCCATTGTAGCCCAATTGGTAACCAGAAAAATACGCCTGGAAATTCAGTGAGGAAGTTCTGTTGATTTGGTGTTCCCATTTGGCGTTCATCCCAAAATTTTCAACATCCAGTAAATCGCTGGAGTTATCCACAAATTCCACGTCGCTAAAAGAGTAATTAAGTTTGTTTCTGGTAAGTAAGGTTGACAAGCTAAGTCTATCTTTTTCCGAAACTTGTGCCAAAGTCTTCAGGGCTAGGTCAAAAAAGTAGAACTCCTCTGTACTGTTGGTGAACTCTGGTTCAAAAAAATCCTGATTCCTTCTTACCCGTGTATTTTGAAAGACCTTTTCCGAAAACCGGCTAAATGTAGGTGAATCGAATACATCGGTCAGGGCCCTTCGCGAAGAAACGATGAGTCCTACCTTTTCCGAAATCGGAACCTTTAACTGTGCATCCACATGTGTCATATTAAATCCCACACTTCCGCTTAACTTATTGGGAACCTTGTCGTCCAACTTGATGTCCAGAACACCTGAAATCCGATCTCCATATTCCGGTTGTGCGCCACTTCGATACACCTTCATTTCCTTAACAACATAGGGGTTAAAAGCGGAAAGTGTCCCAAAAAAGTGATCCGAGCTGTACATCTTAATTCCATCCCATAGGATAAGATTTTGGTCAGGGCTTCCTCCACGTACGTATAGGCCCGTAGCGGTCTCCGAAGGGCTTTCAATACCCGGGAGCAGTTGGGCACTTTGTAGTACATCTGGCTCGGCCAGTCCGGATAGTATCTCCTGTTTTTGGGGATTTGTTATGATGGCTCCATCGTTACTTTTGGAGATCCCCTTGGCAAGGTACTCCCGGACCACTACCTCCTCAAGTTCTTCAAAATCTTGAATCATAGCGTAGGTCTCACAGTCCTCGTGTTTACTATCCTCCCTGTCCAATTCCAAGGTTTGATATCCCAAAAAGGAAATTGTAACGGTGGAGTTCCGGGGTACATTTTCAAGCCTAAAAAAGCCATTGTCATCTGAAACCACGCCTCTGGTATTATTTAAATTAAAAATGGAAGCACCAACTATGGGCGTGTTATCCCGTTCATCGCGAAGGTAACCACAGATGACCACTTTCGCGTCACCAATTATAAAATAGCGGTCATCAATGGCCTCTACGGAAACCCTGCCCTCCCTTTCCAAAATCTCAAGAATTTCTTTAAGATTTATTTCCCCAGTTTTAAGAGAGACCGTCTTGTTCTCGAGCAAATCCGCTTTGTAGGAGAATCTGATTTTGTAGGTTTCCTCCAAATCGGTTAGAACCTGTGTCAATGGAACCGTATCGTATTTAAGGGCAATTCTTATTTCCTGGGCAGGACCCAAAAAAGAACACCCCATAAGGAGGAGAACAAATAAATACTTCATTTACTTTTGGTCAAGAACGATGGTGTTCCTATCCTTAAAAGTAACCTTAATCTGCATTGATTCAAAAACGGAACGCAAGGCCACATCAAGATTGGTATGGGTAAAGCTCCCCGTGAAACGCTGTTCCAAATCTACTTTTCCTGGTTCTACGTTGATGTTATAGTGGTTTTCCAGAGCCCTCACAACCACATGTAACGGGGTGTTCATAAAACTACTTTCCTCCTGAATCCATGAAGGTGTATTATCCTCCAAGTTGAATCGCTCTAAGGATCCATCCAACACTCTAATGGCTTCTCCTCTGGCAACCATTTCTTCTAAATCCAGAGTGGTGACCTTTACCTTACCATCATAACAGATCACCTCAAAGAAATCCACATTGGAGTTAACTGTAAATTGGGTGCCCAGAACGGTTACTTTTCCATTTGGGGTAACTACGGAAAAATCCGATCCTTTCTCGACCTCAAAATAGGCCTCTCCATCCAAGTCCAATTTTCGCAGACCCTTCTCCCAGTCCTTTTCTCTGTAGGCAAGTTTGGTACGGGAATTTAATATCACAGAAGAATTATCTGGCAGTTGAATAACCAACTGTTCCCCGAATTGGGTAGCATGTATGATGGTATCATCAATCATCCAAAGATATCCGAAAAATAAAACCACAGAAGCAGCAACCGCATAGGCCCACTTTGGTATGAAGGAAATGATTTTGCCCTTTTTGGCTTGTTGTTCCTTTACTGACCTAAAGGCTCCTTCTTTATCGAATTGGGGCACTTCCAGTAGTTCTGTACCTTCTAGAATTGCTTGGTACATAGGATAATCCCCAGACTTTTTGAAGTTCTCCATTTCCTCTTCGGTAAGTGTTCCACTAGCCCATTTGGCTAGAAAGTCATCTTTGTTTTCAGGTTTTTCCATAGGTTTTGATTAAACGGATCTCCCTATACTTTTCTTCAGCTTCTGCAAAGCCAAATGCATTCTTCGTTCCACCGCCTTTTGTGTGATTCCAGTTATTTCAGCTATCTCCCTATAGGTTTTCTTATCCTTTCTACTCAACAAAAAAACCACGCGTTCCTTTTCCGGAAGACTGGAAATACTTTGCTGCAGCTTTATCATAAACTCTTTTTCCTCCATTAAAAATTCCGGGCTCTCGGAAATCGCTTTAACCTTGGAAGCAGATTGGTTGTACTTTAAAATTACTCTCTCATGGGCCACTTCATTGAAAAAGGCATTTTGAGCCACCTTCATGACAAAGGATTTTGCTTTTTCCCTGACCACCTTTTTACAATTCTGCCATAGTTTAACAAAGGCATCTTGTGTAATATCCTCAGCTCTTTGCAGGTCCTTGCACTTGTAATAGATGAAATTTCGTGTCACCTCCGCATGCTCATCAAAAATTCCTTTAAAGACTTTTTCATCACAAACAGATTTTGCTTCAGCACCCATAGTTTGAAAATGGTTTACACCAAAACTAATTATTTCAAACCAAAGGCGCGGCTAGGTCAATGTTCCAAAAGTATTGCACTTTAATCCACAACAGTCTTCTTCTCAATTACCCTATTTCTGGTTTAAGAAATCGCTCCCTAAAAAAAAGTCAAAAAAAAATAGGGTGTCTTGCTTGCTTCCTGTTGTGTAAGAAAACAAGTGAAAGTTGAATTAAAACTTAAAATTATGAAGCGCCAACAAAAATTAAGATGGATACTGTTATTGTTGCTTCTTATAGGAAT
>JBCCUY010000141.1:0-8283 GCA_039196145.1 Bacteroidota bacterium | reverse complement strand
TTTCAATTCAAATTTTGACATATTCTTATTTAACGGTCTTTTCTGGACTTATATTTTGCAAAAATAATAAAGAATTCCTCTTATTCTTAATTTATATGCATTTATTGATAATCTGTTAACTTGCTTTTATGGAGTTTTCAAAAGGTATTCTGTTCAGGATGCTTCTGCCCAAAGTAACCTCATCCGCATATTCCAATTCGTCCCCTACAGCTATTCCCCGTGCTATTGTGGAAGTAGTGACCTCGAGGCCCTCCAACTGTTTATAGATATAAAAGTTGGTGGTATCGCCTTCCATGGTGGAACTGAGTGCAAAAATAAGCTCCTTTACCTCTCCTTCCTTAACTCTATTCACCAGGGACACTATGGATAAGTTTTGTGGGCCAATGCCTTCCATCGGTGATATTTTTCCTCCAAGCACGTGGTACAAGCCATTGTATTGGGAGGTACTTTCTATGGCCATTACATCTCGAATATCCTCCACCACACAGACCAAACTTTTATCCCTCTTATGATTACTGCAAATTTCACATATCTCCGTATCCGAAATATTATGACAGCTTTTGCAAAAGTTAACCTGGCTTCGAAGATTGGACAACGCCTCAGAAAGTTGATTGGTACGCTCTTCGGGTTGTTTTAATAGATGAAGAACCAATCGTAGCGCGGTTCTTTTACCAATGCCTGGCAACTGTGACATTTCGTACACCGCATTCTCCAAAAGTTTAGATGAAAAATCCATTCCTTTAATTCTGCCACAAAATTACGATTTTACGGTTACCAATTAACTTTTGTACTTTGCAATTCAAATTGCTCTTATGTCCGCAGTACAGATTCTCTTGCTCATTGGCGCCTATTTTTTGGTATTGATGATTATTTCCTACTTCACGGGAAAAAACGACTCCAATTCAGATTTTTTTAAGGCAGGAAGACAGTCACCATGGTACTTGGTGGCATTTGGAATGGTTGGGGCCTCCCTCTCCGGGGTTACCTTTATTTCTGTCCCCGGGTGGATCGAAGCCTCCCAATTTGGTTATATGCAGGTGGTTTTTGGTTACCTATTTGGCTACTTTGTTGTTGCTTACGTGCTATTGCCACTCTACTATCGACAAAATCTTACCTCAATTTATGAATACTTATTGGAGCGTTTTGGGAACGTAAGCCACAAAACAGGTGCTTTTTTCTTCTTTATTTCGCGGGTTTTGGGAGCCGCCTTTAGGCTGTATCTCGTGGCCATAGTATTACAACAATTTGTCTTTGATGACCTGGGTGTACGGTTTGAGTTCACGGTGGTGCTTTCCATATTGCTGATTTGGATTTATACAAACCGGGGCGGAATCAAAACCATAGTTTGGACGGATACCCTGCAGACCCTTTTTATGATATTGGCCGTTGTGCTGTCCATCATTTTCATTAATCGGGAACTGGACTGGAGCTTTGGGGAATTCTTGGTTTCGGATGAACTTAAAAACTATGACAAATTCCTTTTTACGGATAGTTTTTTGGAGCGAAATCACTTTCTTAAATCCTTTATTGGAGGAATGTTCGTGACCATCTGTATGACGGGATTGGACCAGGATATGATGCAAAAAAACCTAACGTGCAAAACGTTGAAGGATGCCCAAAAAAATATGGTATCCTTTAGCTTGGTCTTGGTTGCCGTGACCTTTCTTTTCATGCTGCTCGGAGCTTTGTTGTTTATTTTTGCAGGAAAAAATGGGATTTCCATCCCACTAATGGATGGCAAGCCAAAATCTGACCTGCTTTTCCCAGAGATTGCCTTAAACAGTGGTTTGGGACTCACTCTCGCCATTACTTTTATGTTGGGACTTATTGCCGCTGCCTACAGTAGTGCGGACAGCGCATTGACATCTTTGACCACTTCTTTCTGCGTTGATTTCTTAAATATTGAAAAAGAGGAGGAAGCCAATCAGAAAAAAATCCGAAAGCGAACCCACATTGCCATGAGCGTAATGCTGGTTCTAGTCATCATATCCTTCAAGTACATCCTGAACAGCAATGTCATAGATAGTTTGCTGACAGTAGCTGGGTATACCTATGGACCCTTACTTGGGCTTTTTGCTTTTGGCATTCTGACCAAGTATGAAATACAGGACAAGTTTGTCTGGCTGGTGAGCGGATTATCCGTTTTTATCATTTGGATGATTGCCAATATTCCAAAGGAATATCTTGGTGGTTATGTGGTAGGCTACGAACTCCTACCCCTTAACGGGTTGTTGACCTTCTTTGGTCTTTGGTTGATTCGAAAAAGGGGTATATCCTCAAAATTGGCCAGTGGCCAATAATACCAAAGTGCAGGAATTTTCCGCCTTTATCCCAGCTTTTGTAAGCATCTGGAAAAGCTCGGGGTTCTCTGTTCCTGGATTAAAAATAACGCGTTGTGGCTTCAAATCAAGGATTTGCTGGTAATATTCGGTTTGGCGGGTGGGATTGATGTACAAAGTAATGGTGTGCACATTTTGAAAATCACCAAGGTTGGTTTTAATTTGTACTTCGGACACAGTTCCTTCCCTAACCCCAAATGCTACCGTTTCTATGTTGTTTTCCAACCATCGGCGTATTGCTAGATTGCTATATCTGCTAGGGTTTGTTGAGGCCCCAAAAACAAGTGTCTTAACCATTTGTTAATTTAAATGTTAAACTGAATTAAGGATTGTAACTATTCAAAAAAAAACTCGTCTATTGTACATATAAAATTAGGCATTGGTAAGTCTGTATTTTTTTATAGTTAATGGTTAGTGTTTAGTATAGCTTATCAATGTATCAAGCCCTGGCGTTTCGGTCACTATCGAAAGTCGGGGTTTTTCTTTTCCTAAATTTCGATTTTTGTCTTCCTAAAACTACCTCCCTTACAATACGTTATCATTTTTGCAATAGTTAAAATATGTTAAAGCAGAAATAATATGTAACATCCGCGTCTGGATATCGTCTTGTAGACAACATCAATCAATCAAAAACGAACAACTCATGAAAAGAGTAATTCTTCTTTTTGCGCTTGTACAGTGCATTATTTTTTCTGAAAACGCATATGCCAATCCCGAGAACGAACCCCCAGTGGGTTCTATTTCAGGTACTGTAGTGGACAATGCGCTAAATCAACCTGTAGCCTACGCCGCCATCGTGGTTAAATCCGAAGATGGATCGCAGACCATTACCGGAGGAATCACAACCGAAGATGGAAACTTTGAGATCAAGAAACTTCCTGAAGGTTCCTTCGTGCTGGAGGTTCAATTTATTGGGTACAAGACCCATTCCCAAAAGCTGGTCATTACCAAAAAGAATCGAAAAGTAAACGTGGGCACCATTACCTTGATGGAAGAAACAGAAGAACTTTCCGAGGTAGAAGTGGTCGCGGAACGCACTACCATTGAACAGCGGGTAGACCGGAAGGTAATCAATGTAGGGAAAGACCTTACTACTGCGGGAGCAACGGCATCGGATATTATGAACAACATTCCCTCACTTAACGTGGATTCGCAGACAGGTGACATTACCATGCGAGGTAACTCCAATGTAAGGGTTATGGTCGATGGTAAATTGTCCAATGTACCTGTTGCCCAGTTACTACGACAAATCCCATCCACTTCCATAAAATCAATTGAATTGATCACCAATCCTTCGGCAAAATACAATCCTGAAGGAATGAGTGGTATTATCAATATTGTACTGCACAAGAATGCCAATATCGGTTTTAACGGAAACATCACTACGGGACTTACCAAAGGTGTGGAGGCCAAGTTCAATAGTTCCATCGATATGAACTACAGAAGTGGAAAATTCAACTTTTATGGTAATTATGGCAACAATATTGGGAAATATGTCAATGATGGCTTTATCGACCGTTTGGATGAAAACTCACTCCAAGAATTTGATTTCTTCAACAACAACAAATCCCATTTGTACAAGGTAGGGGTGGATTTCTATTTGAATGATAAAAACACCATCTCGGTTTTCACCAATCAAAACATATTTGATGGCAAGGGAGAGGGCATTACCGCGGTGACCTACAACGAGGATATGGCCAGAAACGTCACCCAAATCTTTAATGACGTAAGCGAAAATAGCAGCGAGCAGTACAACTTTGACTATAAGTTGGATTTTAAGAAGGAAGGACACAATATAGAATTAGAAGTTGACCACAACCGCTTTGAAAACGACCAAGATGCGAACTTCGATTCCACTGGGGCCAGTCTGTTTCCAGATTATATGGATTTTGTGGATACAGAACGAACCCAGACCATAGCCAACCTGGATTATGCCAACCCCCTGGACAGTATCTCCAAATTGGAAGTCGGAGTGGAATCTAGGATCTTCGAAACCAATGTAGGCTATACTTCCACGGGACTTTCCTTTAATTCCAGCGGGGATTTGATTCCCACTCCCAGTACCGACTTTGATTACAATATGGATATCTACTCAGCTTATGTGACCTTTTCGCAAAACCGGGAAAAATGGTCTTACCAAGTGGGAGCCCGCATTGAAAATGTTGAGGTTAAGGCAGATACCAATAGGATTAGAGCTTTTACCGACAAGTACACCGAAATTTATCCTTCGGCATTTGTTACCTATAAACCCAATGAAAAAGACCAAATCCAAGTTAGTTACAGCCGTAGGGTAGATCGACCAGGTTTGGATCAGGTGAACCCTATCCGTGAATGGGCCACACCACTGATCTCGTCCTTCGGAAACCCCAGTTTGGTGCCACAGTTTACCAACTCTTATGAGGCCAATTACACCAAACGGATCAAAAATGGGAGTATCACTGCGGGCGTTTTCTACCGTTCCATCTCCGATGAGATCAACCGGGCGGTATATGTGGACCGATTGGATTTTAATAGGCTTATCCTGACCTTTGATAATTTTGACAATACCTCTGCCTATGGTTTTGAAGTATCCACCAACTACAGGCCGGCCAAATGGTGGAACATCAATGGAAGTTTTGATTTTTACTCCCAGACCCAACGAGGTATCACCGAAAGTCTAAGTGGCGATAGTCCAAACCCCACGGAGAATGAAATCGAGGTGGAACGGGTCGAGGTGGATAACACGGCCTGGAACATGCGGTTGAACAATAGTTTCACCGTGAACAAAAAACTTACGCTACAACTCTTTGGATTTTATAGGGGACAAAACAGGACGATCCAGTTTACGGCACGCCCTATGTACTTTGTGAACTTGGGTGCCCGATACACCTTCGCGCAGGGCAAGGGTACGTTTAGCGTAAACTACAACGATATTTTCAATACCATGCAATTTGGATTTGATGGAGATCGCCCTTACCCACAGAAAGGTGAATTCAATTGGGAAAGCAACAATCTCTACGTGGGAATGTCGTACCGATTTGGGAGCGGAAAGAACAGAGCCAAGCAACGTAAAAGAAGAGATAATAACACCAAGCAATCTGGTGGCGGAATCCTATAGCGAAAATCTTGATATTCCTTGCTAGAGTGTTGGTTGGTTAGTCTTTCAAGGTCTATCATTAAAAAGCCCCAGTTTCGTATGAAGTTGGGGCTTGTTTTTTAGTCCGTTTTGGGATCAAACCCATCAATGCTGGTCTGATTTTTTTTCTTCCAGTATTTTTTAAGGCCTTCCTCACCCTGTTGGGTCGCCCAGTCCACTAAGCCCTGTCTTTGCGCTGAATAGTTCATCAAAGGAACTCCCATACCACAAGAAGTTTGCACCTTGTCAATTCTGACATCGATTAGCTGTCTTCCCCCGGGAATCTCTGGAAAGAGCGAAATCAACTTCCCGTAAGTATCATCGCCTGCTCCGTACACCTTGGCCGTCCCATATAGCCTTAGAATGATAGGGTCACCTTCAAAAGCACAGAACATTAAGGTAATCCGATTTTTATGGCTTAAATGGATGGCCGTCTCATTGCCACTTCCGGTCAAATTGAGCCAAATTACCCGATTCGGGTCCATAACCCTAAGCGAATCCAATCCTTTAGGCGAAAGATTAATGGAACCTTCTTCCATGGCGGTTGCCACAAAGAACATTTTTTGGTTTTGAATAAATTCAATTAAATGTGGTGTAAGTTGCGGTAACTGTCTGCCCATCTACCATCTTATTATAACACTCCCCCAGGTGAATCCGCTCCCAAAAGCAGCCAACACCACTAAATCGCCCTCTTTGACCTTACCTTGCTCCCATGCTTCGGTCAACGCGATGGGAATGGATGCTGCAGTAGTGTTTCCATAACTCATGATATTGTTGAATACTTGGTCATTGGAAAGTCCAAATTTCTTTTGGACAAACTGCGAAATACGAAGATTGGCCTGATGAGGTATCAACATATCTATATCCTGAGGTCCTAAATTATTCGTCTGCAGCCCTTCCATTATAACCTCACTGAAACGAACCACCGCGTTCTTAAATACAAACTGTCCGTTCATATATGGAAAATAGGAGGTGTCTTCCGGGTCTTTTTCTTCAATGATATCGGTGACCCATCTTTTCCCCATTCCAGGTGCAATTAAAGAAAGTTCCTCTGCATACTGTCCTTCAGAATGTAGATGTGAGGACAATACACCTTTTGAGGTATCTTCTTCCCTAGTAAGTACCGCTGCTCCCGCTCCATCGCCAAAAATAACCGAGACTCCCCTGCCTCTGGTGGTCATATCCAAGCCATGTGAATGCAATTCGGAACCTATCACCAGTACATTTTTGTACATACCGCTCTTTATATATTGATCGGCAACGGAAACTCCGTAGACAAAGCCAGAACATTGATTTCTTACATCCAGCGCTCCTACCGTTTTTATGCCCAAGTCACGCTGCACCAATACTCCTGGGCCCGGAAAATAGTAGTCTGGGCTTAAGGTGGCAAAAACAATAAAATCGATATCATCCTTATCAATTCCAGCGCGTTCTATGGCCTGTTTGGCTGCTTTTACCCCCATTGAGGTGGTGGTGTCAGTGCCTTTTTCAACATGTCTTCGTTCCTTGATCCCGGTGCGTTCCTGAATCCATTCATCACTGGTATCCATAACCTTGGACAAATCGTCATTCGTCACCACATTCTCTGGGACGTAGTATCCCAAGCCGGATATTCTTGAGTTATACATAATTAGTCAGTTTGAAGCTTCGTTTATTGTGAAAAATGGAAGCTATTTCAAGGAAAAGTATAAAATATATTCAACGTAGTGCCAATATCGAATGAAAATTAGCCCATGTACTTTCTAAACCGATTCACCTGGACCTTGGCCTTGAGGTCGTGCAGCAGATTGTAAAGCCCAAAAAAGGTGCGGTTCATGTACAAGAAGTGTTTAGAGCCCCTATTACCGTTCATTTTGCGTATTTGCTCATCCTGAGAATAGCGCTCGCTCAAGTCAGCGATTCTTTCCCAAAAATCACCTGAACCGAAGTCGAATTCCTCTTTATGGAAGGGTGACGTAAACAGACTTAGCATCTCTTTGAATAGGGCTTTAAAAAACTCCAGTTCTTTTTGGGAATCAGTAGGGGTTAGGATTTCAAGTTCATAGAGTTTTTCCATGAAGACAACATCATTGTTAATGTTTTCTTCTTGGGCAAGCTCAAAGTAGGGCTTGTAAAACTCGTCGGGAATCTGTTTGATACAACCAAAATCGATAGCAATAAGAGACTCTTGTTGGCTTACCAAAAAATTGCCCGGATGTGGATCTGCGTGCACCTTGCGCAACTTATGGATTTGGAACATATAAAAGTCCCATAGGGCCTGGCCAAGTTTATGGCCAAGTTCAGCGTCAAAACTATTTTGTGTGAACTCGCTCAAGTGCTGTCCCTTCATCCAGTCCATGGTCAGGATACGTTCACTGGAAAGATCCTGGTAATACTTAGGGAATTCCATATTTGGAATAAGGGAACACGCCTCGGTAATCTCTTTGCTTTGTTCCAATTCCAAGATATAATTGGTCTCTTCTATAAGTTTATGCTCTACCTCTTTAAAGTATTTTTCAGAGTCCTTTCCTTTAAGGTTGAACATTTTAATAGCTATGGGTTTCACAAGGGCCAGGTCACTACTAATGCTCTCGGCTACACCAGGATATTGGATTTTAACGGCCAATTGTTTCCCATTTTTTTCAGCCTTATGAACCTGTCCTATGCTTGCAGCATTGATGGAATCCCGTTCAAAATGATCAAATACCTCTTCCGGATACTGGTCCAAGTACTTTTTAAAGGTTTTCCGAACCAAAGGAGCCGAAAGCGGGGGCACTGAAAACTGGGAAAGTGAAAATTTTTCCACATAGGCACGTGGCAAAAGATTCTTTTCCATACTGAGCATCTGAG
>JBCCUY010000140.1:0-8307 GCA_039196145.1 Bacteroidota bacterium | reverse complement strand
GGCCTCATAATATGCTACAAATTTTGTCTAAATAAATAAGCCTGATAAGCCTACTTCCTCCTTCAAGCACGGGGTTTTGTCAAGAGGCTGGCTTACATCCATTTTCTGTTGCTCTTTGCGTGGAATATGAATACCATCCGGTTACCGGCCTTGTGGAAAGGATACTGTTCCAGAAAGGGGTCGGTGGCGAACAGTTTATCCACCGCTACGGGTATGATGTACAGGATCGTTTGATCTTGGTAGAGACCTCCACGGACGACCTACAGTATGTTACCCAGGCCCAATATGAGTACTATGAGACCGGGGCCCTAAAACGTACCGAACTGGCCGGAGGTGTTCAAGGGGTGGATTATGTATACAATCTGGCCGGGCAGTTAAAGAGCCTTAACCACCCCAGTTTGGCGGGTGCCAATGATCCAGGGGGGAACACCAATGACCTGTTCGGGATGCAATTGGATTATCACAACAACGATTACCAAAGGCCGTTGGGCAATATAACCGCGGCCACCTACGGTACCGATCAGCTGAATGGAAATATCAAGGGCATCCGCTGGAACAATTATCAAGGAAACAACGAAGCCCCGGTGGCGTATAGTTACAGTTATGACCGTAACAATTGGTTGACCGATGCCCATTTTGGACAGTATGGGGACGGCAGTAACTCCAATATTTTGCCCAATGAGGAAGATACCGGCACCTATACCAATGCGGATGGCCCGATCGTTATACAAGGTACCTCAAGCGTTACCCTACTGCCAAATTTCCATGCCCAACAGGGGAGCGATGTTACCGTACGGATAGCCGTGGGCGAAGGGTTCAACCCCTTGACCGATGGAGACTATAATGTCACGGGCATTGGCTATGATGCCAATGGCAACATCCAGACGTTGACACGTAACAAGCATAATGCGGACGATGGGACTGCCATGGATAATCTTACCTATGTGTATAAAACGGACAAGCCCAACCAATTGTTACGCGTAGAGGATAGTGCCATGGACGTTGTGGGTGCAGAGGATATCGGTACGCAGACGGGCAATAATTATGAGTACAATGCCATTGGGCAATTGACCCGTAATAATTCCGAAGGAATTTCTTACTTTTACAATGCCTCTGGTCTGGTGACCGAGATACAAAAAGCAAACAAACCCGTATTGAAATTGTACTATAACGATCGCAACCATCGTATTAAAAAGGAACGTTTCCAGTCTGATGGTAGTACAGTCGCGGAGACCACCTATTATGTACGGGACGTGGCCGGGCAGGTACTGGGCATCTATACGGAGAACACCTCCATGCCCCTGGCATTGCGGGAGACCCCCGTTTACGGGCAGGACCGCATAGGGGTATACAAACATGAAGACGGCGGTACGGACGTCACCTATTACGAGCTCAAGGACCATCTGGGCAACGTACGGGTACTCTTTACCAGGAACGGTACCGATGCCTTGGGTGAGAGTTATACGGACTATTTCCCCTTTGGGTCGCCTATGCCGGGAAGGAATATAGTTGGGGATTACAGGTACGCATTTCAGGGGCAAGAGAAAGACCCAGAGACTGGAATGGAAGCATTCCAATTGAGGCTGTGGGACTCTCGTATAGGTAGATGGCTTACACCAGACCCATATAATCAATTTCATAGTCCATACCTTGGAATGGGCAATAATCCGATAAATGGTGTTGACCCTGATGGAGGGTGTTTTACTACTGACAAAGATGGTAACACCATACCTTGCCCTGATATGAATGTCGGCTCAACAATGACTGGTTCTGCTGGATTTGAATGGACTATGCAATCTGATGGATGGGCAAGAAGTGACGGATTTGAAGTCTTGGTTACCGCACAAAGACCAGTTTACGAAAACTATCGAACATTACCCGGAATTAGTATAATACCTGATGATATAATAAACAAATCCTTTGCTCAATTAGGAAGTTCACAAGGGGAAGATTTAAGTTACTTGGGAGATTTTACATCTGCTAATGATGGACTTACTTTCAATCAAGTTATAACACAAAGGAAAGACCGAAGTAAAACCTCTTTAGGTTCTCAACCTGGAGGGCCAGATATTAGATATATTCAAGACCCGATAAATCCAAGCGCTGTTATTGATTTAAGACATATGCTTTATATTGGGAGCAAAGGCCCATATGTAGGAAACTCTGTTGAGTTATTACAAGCATTAGGAGGGCAAAAAAGTGCAGGGGATTTTCAAGATGCCTATTCAAACTTTTTAGGGTATCAATTCCATAATGCTTACAAAAGCAAGTTGGAATCTAATCCAACAAAATTTGCAGATTATTTAACCGAATTTTTGATATCAAGTGAACACGGACGATTACACCCAAATATGGGAATACAGTTTTTTAGGAGAGCCAATTAGGTTGGTACTTACAGCGTTTTTACTATTGACGTTTATCTCTTGTGATAAAACAGGGAATAAAAATATGAATAACCTAAAAAAGGTGTCAATTGGTATGTCTGTTAATGAGGCTGTTGAAATTATGGGCAAACCCATTGATACGGTAGATTACTTTAAGGAACCAGTTATAGAAGCATATTATTATGAAGCGCCTTTTTTAAATTCAGATGGTATATATATAGGCTTTGACGATAAAGGCAAGGTCAATTTTATAAAATCAGACAAAGGAGAAATAAAAACGAAGAAAGAGCCTTAACGGGCTCTTTTTTTATGCCAGTTGTTTTTGGACGTCCTTTTGGAAGACAAAGGCACGTAGCATCGCTTTAATACTGGTTATATCCTCATTGCCCAATAACTGCACTTTAGAGAACAACTGCAACAGCTCTTCGTCATTGAGCTTGTTATTTATAATCTGCTCGTCAGAGCCATAAATAAGCGAATCTGTAGAGACTTCGAGGGCATCAGCTATCTTTTTAGCAACTTCAATGGTTGGCGATGTCAAATTACGTTCGTAACGGGAAATATGCGTAGCGTGGACGTCTATCATCTTGGCAAGCTCGCCTTGTGAAATATCCTTATCCGCACGTGTCTTCTTTAAATTATCGCCAAACGACATAAACGTAATAATTAACAAATGAAACATCAAAAATGATTTACAAAGTTAATTATTTGTAGACATAAAATATAATGTTGCCAAAAACAGTAAACGAAGTATATATTTTTAAATAAACAAAATGTATATATTTGTAGTCAAATATGATTATCAAAATAATTATCAACAATGGCTACAAACTTCAACGCAGACAATCCAAAGCAGTTAATCTACGAGAATGAACTCTTACAGCTTGCCGTACTCGGTGGCATACGGTTGGACGGGTTGGACAGGATGCGAAGCACTTTAAAAGTACAGTTGCAGGAAAGCAGCCGTCCACCCGTACGGCACAACCTCGATCTGTACAACGATACACAACTGGAGAAATTTATACGCAAGTGTGCGGAGAAACTGGAAATCGGTACAAGTGTTTTGGCAGGGAGCTTTGCGGAACTCACGGAACTGTTGGAAAAATACAGGCTTGACAGAATAAAAGAGCAAGAGGAACAGGCAAAGCCTGTCGTTAAAAAGTTATCTGCAAAGGAAATAGAAAAGGCGATTGAATTTTTATCAGCACCCGAGCTTCTCGGGCAAACCAATAACCTGATCGAACAAAGCGGCATCATCGGCGAGGAAACCAACCGCTTGATAATGTACATCATCTTTACCAACCGTAAGCAGGAACAACCCTTGCACGTTATCAGCTTGGGTAGTAGTGGAACGGGAAAGACACATTTGCAGGAAAAAGTAGGCGAACTCATCCCCGATGAAGACAGGCTAAGCCTGACTACATTATCGGAGAATGCGTTTTACTACTTCCAAAGAAACGAACTCAAAAACAAGGTCATTTTAATAGAGGATTTGGACGGAGCGGAAAACGCACTCTATCCATTGCGTGAACTACAGACCAAAAAACGTATCGTAAAGACCATTGCCGGTAAAAACAGTAAAGGCGAGACCAGTACCAAATATTTAATCGTGGAAGGCCCTGTTTGCGTAGCAGGATGTACGACCAAAGAACAGATTTATGAGGACAACGCCAATCGTAGCTTCCTGCTCTACTTGGACGAGAGCCACGAACAGGACGAGCGCATAATGCGCTATCAAAGATTATTATCCGCTGGTAAAATAGACACCTATAAACAACAGGAAGTACAACAGCTTTTACAGAACGTGCAACGAGTTCTAAAGCCCGTTAAAATCATCAATCCCTTTGCGGAACAGTTGGTATTGCCGCACTCGGTTTTTAAACCACGCAGAACCAACAACCACTATTTGCAATTTATAGAAGCCATTACCTTTTACTATCAATACCAACGGGAAAGCCAATTTGATAAAGATACTGGAGAAGAATATATCGAAGTTACCATTGAAGATATCGAGAATGCCAACACGCTTTTAAAGGATATTTTATTGCGCAAGAGCGATGAACTAACGGGCAGTTGCAGAAACTATCTTGAAAACCTAAAGGCGTATTTAAAATCCAAAAAGAAGAAACAGTTTACAGCATTGGAAATCCGCAAACAGTTAAGACTTCCGAAAACTTCACAATGGCGTTACCACAAACAATTAGAGGATGCTTGTTTGATTAAAAAAGCACAGCGAAAGGGAAGGCAGACCAACCAATACGAAATCACCAACGAAAAGGAATACAACGAGTTGGAAGCACAAATACAGACCGTTCTCGATAATTGCCTAGAGCGCATAAAATTATCTGTCGGTGGCGGCTCGCCACGTTCCGTTGTTCCAAAGCGTTCCAAAATCAAAACGGAACGGTTAAGTAAAACGAAAACAACAAGTTAACATTACCGTTCCATCGTTCCCCGAAAAAGTATATGCGCCATGCGAAAACTGCAACTTAAAAACGAAAGCTACCAATATTTATTGATGTCCTTTAAGGACTGGTTGGACATTTTGGGCTATGCAGAAAGCACGGTGTACAACCTGCCCAACCACATCAGGGAACTCTTTTACTACTTGGAGCAAAATAATATCAACCATATCAAACAACTGGACAACAAACTGATAAGGGAATATTACGGCCACTTAAAATTGCGGAGCAATGAACGACAAGGCGGTGGCCTCTCCAATGCGTATCTGAACAAACATTTACAAGCATTGTATAAGTTTACCGATTACCTGCGCCAAAGCGGTAGAATGGTTCTGCCAATGCTTACCATAGATTGGGAAAGCAACCAGACCAGCCAAATAGAAACCTTGACCATTGCCGAAATAAAGGAACTATACAAACTCACGGAAAGCTATCATCATAATATATCACGCTATAATCCCAAATATCTTTTTGAAGCTATAGCATCAAGGGATAAAGCGATATTGACCGTTTTTTATGGTTGCGGCCTGCGAAGAAATGAAGGATATCATCTTGACATTGGCGATGTGTACTGGGACAAACAAATATTGCACGTCAGAAAAGGAAAAGGCTATAAAGAACGTTTTGTACCACTTAACAGAACCAATCTGAAATACCTCGAAGAATACGTTTACGATTACAGACCAACACTGAATAAAGATAAGCTAGAAGAAGCTTTTTTTATCAGCAGCCGCAGTAAACGAATGGATGCACAGAGCATTGCCTTACGATTAAAGTTGTTGCAACATAGAAGTAACAATATCGGGTTGCAGCAAAAAAATATCAGACTTCACGTATTACGACATAGCATTGCAACGCACCTACTTCAGAACGGAATGGGCTTGGAAAAGATAAGTCGGTTTTTAGGGCATAGCAGTCTGGAATCTACCCAAGTGTACACGCATTTATTAGAGCAACAAAATGACATTTAAAAATTACCTGCTCTCAAAAGGCTTTAGCACTGCCACATCGGAAAGCTATAACAAAAGTCTGTTGCAATACATTGTTTGGACGGAAAGCAATAAAATAGAAGCGGAACAAAGCACTTATAACGAAGTCATTGGCTATGTACAGCACTTAAAAAACAAAGCGATAAAACAGCGTACCATACAACTGCACATAAACAGCTTAAAACATTACTTCAATTGGTTGGTAAAACGAGATTTAAGAAATGACAATCCTACTCTGAACATAAACATTAAAGGTATCAAAAGGCGAAAGCTTTACAATATCATCGACAGACCGACCTTAGAGAAAATCTACCATGATTACGATATAGAAAACTTGGAAAAGCAAGAAGATATAAATATTGCCAAACGTAATAAAATCATCTTGGGACTGATTATTTACCAAGGCTTGGGAACATTGGAACTAAATCGACTGGAAGTAAACGACGTAAAATTAAGGGAAGGTAAAATCTACATCAGGCAAAGTCGGAGAAGCAATCAAAGAACCCTGAAACTGGAAGCGCACCAAGTCTTGGACGTGATGGAATACACCCTAAAAATACGAGCGGAACTGCTAAAAGAAAATCCAAGGAAAACAGAACGGTTCTTAATTACAAAAGGTACTAGCGACCGCTTGCACAATGCCATACAAAAGCTATTGCAGAAACTGAAAAAGAAGCATAGGGAAATCGAAGGCCTAAAACAGATACGGGCATCGGTCATTACCCATTGGTTAAAGAACTACAATCTTCGAGAGGTACAATATATGGCAGGACACCGTTATGTAAGCTCTACCGAAAACTATCTGATAAACGACCTTGAAGATTTACAGGAAGAAGTCAACAAATACCACCCAATAGGATAAAACAACCCGTATGAAAACGCATAATAGAAGTCCGTAGGAAAAGTAAATAAGAATCTTAAATTTACTCCTTGAAACCGTGGATATACTATCCATAAATAAATTTGCCCGCCATGTCTGCAAGAAGGGAAACCCTTGCGCCGTGCCACGGTACGGAAGGAAGACTAAAGCGGGTTCTTTTTAATCCTTAAAATCGTGAAAAATGAATCTACAGGAATTTACCGCAAGGTATGCCCATACCCTGCACCGAGACCCGAACACCAAAGAGAATTACATTAAACTTACCCTTGCCGATCTGAGCGAACTCGGCCAAATGCAACAGGCATTGTTGAACGGGATTGCCATGCTCACACAATTGGACGACGACCAAAGAAAAGAAGCGGAGCATAGTATGTACTGGCTGTGCAGGATATTGTTGGCAGGCTATCCACAGGAAGAACTCGACGGCCTCGCCGAATGGATTAAATCTTCATAACAAATAACTCCACGCAGGGCAAGCCCAACCGTTTTGCAAACTCCCCTTGTTCTTGCCCTGCTTACCTTGCCACCGCACAGCAGTTTTTTATGCGCCGACGTACTTGTAGCACTTTACAGCTTGCTCGTTCCTCGCAACTCCAAAGAGCTACGCCAGCAAAAAGCAACTGCACAAAGACCTGCCCAAAGCAATCTTTACATAATAGAAGTTATGATAGCAGCCGCCCAAGCCAGCCGCATCGCCAAAGCTGTAGGTCATAACTGCTATTATGCAAAATAGCCGCTCTCCCAACGCTCGAAAAACAACCACTTCAAGATGTGCGGCTGTCATGACAAATTCTTCACTTGGTCGGGACGCTCAATCGGCGCTTGCCTATCATTCCGCAAAAAGTGGAAAGCCAACCGCATTGCCAGCCCCTCTTTCCACTTCCTGCGGAACGCCAACGTCGGGAAAAAATCCGCCGACTTCCGTCCACATCCCGAAAGTCCATCAGTCCCAATCTTACCAAAACTAATACTATGAAGTGCGAGACTTGCGGAATGTGTGCGTCGGCAGCTAGGGCGGAGGGAGTATTTTACATAGTTTACATTATGGCCTACGGCAATAAAGATGAACGGAAACCGAAAACCCGACCCCGTACCATAATGCAAATTATGTAACATACCGAGGCCGTGGGAGCAAGCAAAGGACAGAGGCTTTTTAGCATAAAAAACTGGGCTTTGCTTGCGAGGGAAATCCATCCTGAAAGGACAATCAAAACGGAAAAAATCCGTTATCTTCACGGTATCGGAAACGATAGAGGTTCTTTGAAGTTTTTGTAAAAGGAGCATTGGGAAAGTTAATCAAGTTCCTTTAAAAAAGATATTAGATTATTTCCCCGGCGGGATGGCGATGCCGGGACGGAACATTGTAGGGGGCTATAGGTACGGGTACCAGGGTCAATTCTCGGAGAAAGATGATGAGACCGGCCATAATTTTTTTGAACGTAGACTGTACGATGCGAGAATAATGAGATGGCTTCGACCAGATGATGTGAGGCGTACAAGCCAATCCCCTTATATGGCCATGGGCAACAACCCAATACTTCATGGAGATCCAGACGGTAGAGATATAATCATACTGAACGCGACAATGGCCG
>JBCCUY010000139.1:0-8329 GCA_039196145.1 Bacteroidota bacterium | reverse complement strand
GGTACTTATTGTAGACGTTAACAATATTTGGGTTTTCCGCCCGACAAGGCCTGCACCATGCCGCCCAGAAATCCACCAAGGTAACTTTTCCCTTGACCTCGCTAAGAGCCAATACATTCCCCTCCGGTGTTGGGGCGGAGAATTCCGGAGCAACCCCACCAATATCAGTGGCTTTTGATTTGTCCAATTGCGTTTTGAGTTGAATCCCTGGCGCTGAAGCTTTCATTTCTGGAGTTAAATTCTCAAACATGGTTTTGATCTCAGCACTGGGCAATGCCTTGCTCATCATCAAGTTTCGTATGATCAACACGGAGATAAGTGCGTTGGTATTTTGTTTGGCAAAATCAATATTGAAATTCTTTACATCATCTTGGAATTCCACATATTCCTCCCGTATAGCCGCCACGGTGGCCGTGTCGCGCTGCTGTGCAGCGGACCGCATATCTTCTTGCATGGAGCGAGCACGGTCTGAAAGCTTTCGGGATTCATCCAGATATTCCATAAACATGTCGTTTTGAACCGTGCCTTTAACTTTGGCATAGTTCATACTATCTTTTTGAAATTTCAGGTTAATTTCCCCGTTTTCCAATACCAATGGTATGTTTCCACGATCGGTCCCAACAAAAATATAGTGCAGTTTTGGCTCCTGCTGAAATCCAGAAAAAGCAAATACTCCATTTTCAACGGTTGTGGTATCCACATCCACCAATTGGTTCAAGGAATCCGTGGTCTTTAGAAAAATTTCCGTTCCGTTGTCCAATTCCCCGGTTACCGTTCCGTTCACGGTATATCCTTCAGGGGTGGAGTTGCAGGAGGTAAGATATACAACTCCCAGGGCAATCCTCAAGATTTTTCTCATTATGTTCAATTTAAGCTGCTAAGGTATTCATTACGGACGGCATAAAAAAGCCCTTAACTTTTCTTAAAGGTCAAGGGCTTGTCAGTTTTATGCAGATACCTTAGAACTGATATCGAATCCCGAGGGCGATATCAAAATCAAAATCGTTGTCAAATCCATCGTAGCCTATAAGCCCAATTTCTGGCCTAAAATCCAAAGATAACAGCAGCGGAATGTCAAAATTATATTCCACCCCTATGTCACCAGCGGCAAAAACAAAAAGGCCGTCATTATCCTCACCGCCCGGAATGGCATCAAATTCTACACTTCCCAATCCGCCTCCAACACCATAATACCAGTTAAAGTTACCATCCAATTGGTGTACCCATTGGTAAACCCCGGAAAGTTTGAAAGCGTCAAAATTCCGGCTGTCACGCCATCCCAAGTTAAATTCGGCCCGGTTGTATCTACCTATGGACTTCTGATAGGAAATCTCGGCACCAAAGCCGTCGCTGTCCCCGAGACGTAATCCAAGCGCATGATCAGAAATATCCTGCGCACTCGCAAAATACGTTGCAAACAAAAAAAGTCCGATAAATAATGTGGTAATCCTCATAAGTTTCTCGTTTAGTTAAAAATTAAAGATAGCTTTGTGTCTCTTTAGACACTAAAACTGAATTAGGTTACCAAAAATTGTTCCAGATTGGAAAAATCTTTTTTCACGGCACTTTCCCAAAAATTAAATGGTGAATTATTGATCGATGATCTCAGCAGATCACTCTACGCCACGGACGCCTCTGTATATCGCAAGCTTCCGGTTGCAGTAGCTTATCCCAAAAACGTGGATGACCTTAAGCAACTAATAACATTCGCCAATACGCATAAGATTGGGTTGATACCAAGGACAGCAGGGACTTCATTGGCCGGGCAGTGTGTTGGTGACGGCATTGTGGTCGATGTGTCCCGTTATTTCACTGAAATCCTAGATTTGGATGAAACAAAAAAACAGGTCAGGGTACAGCCGGGAGTAGTTAGGGATGAATTGAACCAATATTTAAAACCATTCGGTCTTTTTTTTGGCCCAAACACTTCTACTTCCAATCGTTGCATGATTGGGGGAATGGTGGGGAACAACTCTTCGGGTACAACATCCATCCAATATGGGGTTACCCGCGATAAGACTGTTGGCATGGAATGTCTGCTCTCAGATGGTAGTGAAATCTCTGTTGGAGCATTGGATAAAGAGGATTTTAAACGTAAACAAGCCCACCAAACCTTAGAAGGTAGTTTGTATAGGTTCATCGGAGATGAACTGGGCAATGAAGACACCCAGGAAAGAATCCGCAAAGAGTTTCCGCACCCAAGTATCCACAGAAGAAATACGGGTTATGCGGTTGATGAGCTCCTGAACAACAATTTGTTCGGAACTAATGTGGAGAATTTCAATCTCAGTAAACTATTGAGCGGCAGTGAGGGTACCTTGACCTTTACCACAGAAGTGACCTTACAATTGGATGACCTACCACCTATTTTTTCGGCCATGGTGGCCACCCATTATCATACCTTGGAGGATTGTCTAGCCGACGTGGCCCCAGTAATGCAACATAGTCTGCACCTCTGTGAGATGATGGATAAGGTGATCCTGGATTGTACCAAAAACAATAGAGCACAGCTGGCCAACCGGTTTTTTGTGGATGGTGACCCTGCCGGTATATTGATGTTGGAGATCAAAGCGAATACGGAAGAAGAGCTTCAGGACCAACTGGAATCCCTTTTGGAGACGATAGCCAAAACAGGGCTCAGCTATGCCAACCCCGTACTGAAAGGTGATGATATTGCCAAGGCCATTGAACTGCGCAAGGCAGGATTGGGCCTTTTGGGCAATATGGTAGGGGACCGAAAAGCTGTTGCCTGTATTGAGGATACGGCCGTTGCTTTGGATGACCTTAAGGATTTTATTGGAGAGTTTACCCAAATCATGAAGGGATATGGTCAAGAAGCTGTCTATTATGCCCATGCCGGAGCTGGAGAACTGCATTTACGGCCCATCCTGAACCTTAAAAAGTCCGAGGATGTAAAATTGTTTCGGGATATTACCACTGATGTGGCCCGATTGACCAAAAAGTACAAAGGAAGCTTTAGTGGTGAGCATGGGGACGGTATTGTTCGGGCCGAGTTCATCCCTATGATGATTGGTGAGGAGAATTACGAACTTCTAAAACGTCTTAAGGCGACTTTCGATCCCAATAATATCTTCAATCCAGGTAAAATTGTGGATGCTTTTCCCATGGATGAGTCACTGAGATATGAAATTGACCGACCAGAACCTGTGGTTGAGACACTGATGGATTTTTCAGATAGTGAAGGTATTCTCAAGGCTGCTGAAAAATGCAATGGGAGCGGGGATTGCAGAAAAAGCCATACCATGAAAGGTGGCATGTGCCCCAGTTATCATGCTACCAAAAATGAAAAGGACACAACCCGGGGTAGGGCCAATACCCTAAGGGAGTTTTTGACCAATTCGGACCAACCCAATCGATTTGACCACGAGGAATTAAAGGAGGTTTTTGACCTATGTCTTAGTTGTAAAGCATGTGCAAGTGAATGCCCCAGTAATGTTGATATTGCCGCACTCAAGGCCGAGTTTTTGTATCAGTACCAGGAGAAAAACGGTTATTCACTCCGAAGTAAATTGTTTGCGCACAATACCAAAATTAATGCACTAGGAAGTAAGGTGGCAGGGCTAACCAATGCCGTATACAATTCAAGGATTTTAGGTGGAGTCCTAAAAAAGGTCAGTAACGTTGCCGTTGAACGGAGTTTACCGGAAGTGCACAACTTCAATTTTGGGACTTATGTCAAAAAGATAGCCTCCAAAAACAAGGTGACAAAGGAGAAGGTGGTACTTTATATAGACGAATTCACACGGTATTTGGATGTTGAGGTTGGCAAGGATGCCATAGCTCTGCTTAGTGGACTTGGGTATGATATTGACCTATTCTTTGCTGAAAGCGGAAGAACGTATTTATCCAAAGGTTTTTTAAAACAAGCGCAAAAGCTCGCGGCCGAAAACCTAAAGCAACTTGAGTCAATTTTGGAAGATGGGGTAAGGATTATAGGCCTAGAACCCTCTGCTGTACTCTCATTCAGGGATGAATACAAAAGACTCTGCCCAGAAAATCAGTTTGTTGATGTTATTGCGAATCGTTCTTTTTTGGTTGAGGAGTTTTTGGCTTCGGAAATTGAAAGAGGAGTTATCACAGCATCTGACTTCACTAATGAAACAAAGGAGATAAAAATCCATAACCATTGCCATCAGAAAGCGCTGTCCAACCAGAAGGTCACTTCTGATATCCTCAATTTACCGGCCAACTACAAAGTATCCATAATTCCATCCGGATGCTGCGGTATGGCAGGTTCTTTTGGTTACGAGAAGGAACATTATCAAACCAGTATGGCGGTGGGTGAATTGCGATTGTTCCCAGCGGTTAGGAAAAGTAACCCGGATACCTTAATTGCAGCAAACGGGACCAGTTGTCGACATCAGATTAAAGATGGGACAGAGAGAGAGGCACAACACCCGGTTTCAATCTTGCGAAAAGCCTTGGTTGTCTAAACCTTCTGCCTTTTCCTTTCTAATATCCTTCGTAAGTTCTTCAATCTCCGCATTCTTATCAGTAATAGAGGCAATGAGTTCGTTCATATCCATCTCCTTTAAGTCTTCGTCCACAAAGAAGGGAGACAATCGGTCATGGTTATAATGATAGATACGCCAACGTTTGAACGAATATTCTAAAGCGGTCAGGTTTTCAATCCAATCGCCCGAATTCAGATAGACACAGCTACCGTACTTATTTTCATAGCGCTCTTTTTTGGGCTGATGGATATGCCCGCAGATTACATAATCGTAATCATTTTCTATGGCGAGGTCGGCGGCAGTGCGTTCAAAATTGTTGATATACTTTACCGCACTTTTTACACTGTTTTTAATACGCTTGGACAAAGAATATTTTTCACGCCCCATTCGGGCCAAGCACCAATTGAAAAAGCTATTGATCAAAATCAATGCATCATAGCCATAACCACCAAGTTTGGCCAACCATTTAGCATTTTGGATAGAAACATCAAAAACATCACCATGGAAAATCCACGCCTTTTTTCCATCCAAATTTAAAACCAGCTTATCAATGATTTTAATATTTCCCATTGAAGTTTCACTGAACTTACGGAGCATTTCATCGTGATTTCCAGTGATATAGTATACCTCAGCTCCCTTAGAAGCCATTCCGATGATTTTTTTGAGAACTTTCAGGTGGGAGGAAGGAAAGTATCGCTTGCTAAATTGCCAAATGTCAATAATATCTCCATTCAGGACCAACTTTTTAGGTTGAATACTGTTCAAATAAGCTATGAGTTCGTCTGCATGGCAACCATATGTCCCTAAATGCACATCCGAGATTACGGCCAGCTCAATCTTCCTTTTTTTCAATGACTTATGGATTTGTGTGCAAAATAAATGCGTAGGAATAAACTTAAAACCAATTTCAAATCAACAATTCATGAGGATACTGTTAAAAAAACATGAAGCCTAGATACCGTTTGTTACATTAACATTATGTAGCGAGGCTGTTTTTGAAAACGGTTTAGAACCTCTACCTTTGAAGTTTACCGAATAGCTAACCTTATGGCAGGAAATACATTTGGCCAACTTTTTAAGCTTTCATCTTTTGGCGAGTCCCATGGAAGGGCAATCGGGGGTGTATTGGATGGTTGTCCCGCGGGTATTGAATTGGATTTGGAGCGGATTCAAAAGGAACTGGACCGGAGAAAGCCAGGGCAGTCTGCGATTGTGACCCAACGCAAAGAGCCAGATACCGTAGAGTTTTATTCTGGAATTTTTGAAGGAAAGACCACAGGTACCCCAATCGGCTTTGCGATTCATAATACCAACCAAAAATCAAAGGATTATTCCCATATCAAGGATTCGTATAGACCTTCCCATGCAGACTATGTGTACGATAAGAAATATGGCTTTCGCGATTACCGGGGAGGAGGTAGGAGCTCTGCACGGGAAACTGCAAGCAGGGTGGTCGCAGGGGCTATCGCAAAGCAATTTTTAAGCGGTATCCAAATCAACGCCTTCGTTTCCCAGGTTGGGGAAATGAAGTTGGGGAAAGACTATGAGGAGCTTGATTTTTCAAAAATAGAGGCTAACCCAGTGCGTTGCCCGGACATGGATATGGCGGAAAAAATGGAAGCTTACATCAAATCCATCAAAAAGGAAGGGGATACCATTGGGGGAGTAATCACCTGCGTGGCTCAAAATGTACCTATTGGTCTGGGTGAACCCGTTTTTGATAAACTCCACGCTGCTTTAGGAGCTGCTATGCTGTCCATAAATGCCGTAAAGGGATTCGAGTACGGGAGCGGTTTTGATGGGGTTAAAATGAAAGGAAGCCAGCATAATGATGCCTTCAATACGGATGGAAGCACCAAAACCAATTTAAGCGGAGGGGTCCAAGGGGGTATCAGCAACGGTATGGACATTTATTTCAATGTCGCCTTTAAACCCGTTGCCACGGTCTTGCAGGCCTATGAAACCATAAACAAAGAAGGGGAAAAGGTAACCACCCAAGGGAAAGGACGCCACGACCCCTGTGTTGTGCCTCGCGCTGTACCCATTGTAGAGGCCATGACTGCTCTGGTTTTGGCCGACTTCACTCTTTTGGCCAGAACCAACAAAATCTAACCGGCCGGTTAGGGGTTTTCGGGTCAAAATAGTATCTTACTTTCCTAAAACAGATGTATGCGTAAATTAGAACTGCACTGGCAGATCCTGATTGGAATGCTTTTAGGAATAGTATTCGGATTTGTCATGACCCAAGTGGATTGGGGGAAAAATTTTGTCTCTGATTGGATCCAACCCTTTGGGACTATTTTTGTCAAGCTCCTTAAACTTATAGCTATTCCACTGATCATTGCCTCTTTGGTAAAGGGTATTTCCGATTTAAAGGACATTTCTAAGTTTCGGAATATCGGGCTGCGTACAATTGGGATATATATCCTTACAACCGTTGTTGCCATAACCATTGGACTTATTTTGGTCAATATCCTGCAACCGGGAAATGGGATAGGGGAGGATACGGTGGCCAAGCTAACTGAAACCTATGCATCGGATTCTGGTGTCACTTCCAAACTTGCCGAAGCTAGCAAGCAAAAAGATAGTGGGCCCTTGCAGTTTTTGGAAGATATGGTTCCCGATAATGCTTTAAAGGCGATGAGCGAGAACGGCCTTATGCTTCAGGTAATCTTTTTTACTATATTTCTTGGGATTTCCATGCTTCTCATAGGCGAAACCAAGGCAAAACCACTGAAAGACTTTTTTGACTCTTTAAATGACGTGGTCCTCAAAATGGTGGATCTGATCATGCTCTCGGCTCCTTACGCCGTATTTGCCCTCCTGGCCAGCGTTGTAGTTTCCTCAAGTGACCCAGACTTATTGCTAGCTCTATTGAAGTATGCGGGTGTTGTTGTAGGCGGACTTTTGCTTATGGTGGTTTTTTATACCATTGTCGTATCCACCTTTACCAAAAAGAATCCCTTTTGGTTTTTAAAGGAAATCAGCCCGGCCCAGTTGTTGGCTTTCTCAACGAGTTCCAGCGCTGCCACCTTGCCAGTAACCATGGAACGGGTCGAAGAGCATATCGGTGTGGATAAGGAAGTATCAAGTTTTGTGCTCCCTGTGGGGGCTACTATTAATATGGATGGAACCAGCCTGTACCAGGGCGTAGCGGCAGTATTTATTTCCCAAGCTTTGGGCTTTGACCTCACTTTTGCGGATCAGTTGACCATTGTGCTAACCGCTTTACTAGCGTCCATTGGTTCCGCGGCAGTCCCTGGAGCCGGCATGGTGATGTTGGTTATTGTTCTGGAATCGATTGGTTTTCCCGCGGATAAACTGGCCATTGGTCTTGCCTTGATTTTTGCCGTGGACCGACCATTGGATATGTGCCGTACCGTAGTAAACGTAACCGGAGATGCGACCGTCTCCATGGTAGTGGCCAAATCTGTTGGTAAATTGGGTAAACCCAATGTCAAAGAATGGGACGATCATTTGGATGAAGTTAGATAAACCCTTAAAAAGAACGTTATGAATATTTGTTTTTTAATGTATCCATGGGATGAGATACAACCGGAAAATGACACCAGTTTGGCACTTATTCATGAATGTGTAAAACGCGGACACGGAGTGGCACTATGCACTCCCGCAAACCTGACTATTAGAAATAGTGTTACCAGTGCTTTTTGTACCGTTATCAATAGGATGGAAAAAGTGTCCAGTAGCTTAAAAACCTTTTATAAACAGGCTTCCATTCGTGAGGAGATGCTTCCGTTGGCAGGATTTGATGTGATATTTATGCGGGCCAACCCTCCACTGGATCCATTGATGCTTAATTTTTTGGATTCAGTTAAGGATGACGTTTTTATCAT
>JBCCUY010000138.1:0-8366 GCA_039196145.1 Bacteroidota bacterium | reverse complement strand
TTTCCGGATTATATGGGGAGAGCCAACTCCCATCATCGTTTCTGGGTCTTAATAGATTGAATTCTTTATCGAACAGTTTTCGATAGGAGATACTTCGCTTTCGGAAACGGGTATAATCGCTCTTTTTATCCAAAGCCCTGGCCAACTGCCCAATGGCGTAATCGGTAATATTGTATTCCTGGGTGGTGGATACGGATCCGCTGTTGGTGGTCTTTGTAGTGAGATATCCTTTTTTGATGTAATCCTCGATTCCAGGACGTAATGGGTTTCCCTCCAACATATCCGCGCTTTTTAGCATGGCGGCATATGCCTTTTCAACATCAAAATCCTTTATGCCCTTCAGATAGGTGTCGGCAATGATAATACCTGCAGGGTCACCTACCATGGTGGTGGTTTCAGTGGCATTCAGTTCCCATTTGGGAAGCCAACCGGATTCATCATAAATCTGTAACATGCTTTTCACCATGTTGGACTGTTGCTCGGGATATATCAAGCTCATCAATTGATGTAGATTCCTATAGGTATCCCAAAGCGAAAAAACGGTGTATCGGGTACCATTGGTCTTTAAAGTTTCCCGTGTTTTCATCTTGGGATATTCCCCATTGCTATCGTTTAGGGTGCTGGGATGTATCAAAGTATGATAAAGTGCGGTATAAAAAATAGTCTTGTCATCATCCGTTCCGCCTTCCACGGTTATTCTGGACAAATGCTCTTCCCACTCTTTTTTGGTAGCATTCATAATGTGCTCAAAGGTCTTTCCTGAAGTCTCTCTTTCCAGATTCTCCCTTGCATTTTCGATGCTTACATAAGAAACCCCAACTCGTAGCTCCACTTGGGTAGGAACTTTAAAATTATATCGCATATACGCCCCAATGCTGTCCCCTACAACTTCCTTGGTATAGCCTTTCATCAAGCGGGTTTTGCCATTGTATCCCATCCATTGGGCTTCCTCACCCTTATAAGTGGTTGGTTTTTTCCAGGTTCCGAATTCATCCGCCGGCTCCGAGAATTGAGCCACAAAATACACTGGGTAGGTCTCCTCTGGTTTATAATAACAGAAGGAACCCACGCTTCGCATACCTTCTATTTCTGAAGGGGAAACGACCTTTACCTGAGCTCCCTGTTCATTCGTGAGCCCTAAACCTAAATTCAATAAAACATTTGATGATCCCGCCGGAAAAGTATATCTGCTGACACCCGTTCGCGTGCTGGCAGTGGCCTCCACTTTTACTTGATATTTGTCAAGAGTGTTGCTATAATAACCAATCTTGGAAACTTCTTCCGAATAAGTCGAGCCATACTGTAAATGATCAGTCTCTACCTCACCGGTCGTGGGCATGGCCAAGATGACACCCAGTTCGGGACACCCAACCCCACTTAGATTGACATGACTATAGCCCGTCAAAAATTTGTTTTCATGCACATAGGGGGTCGACAACCACCGACTATCTTTTTCCAACGGTAGGTTTTGTGGACCGGCCACATTGAACGGGGATACATTGGCCATTCCCCTAACCGCTATAGGGCCGGGATTTGTAGTTCCAAAATTGGAGGTGCCAATAAATGGATTAACATAATCTATGGTTTGATTTTGACCATAGATGGTTGCCATGCAAACCAAAAAAACCGATATGGGCGTAAGTTTTTTCATTGGTTGAATGAATTAGAGAGTGAGTAGGGTGCGGCATCTTTGGAAGTTGCCCAACTCTTATTGGCTTCTGCACCCATTTCAAAAGAAAGTTCGCCGCCATTTTGCACGGTTTCCGTAGAAATCCACGTACTATTGAATGCCTTTCCATTTAATGCTGCCGCTTGGATAAATGGATTGTGCTTACCATTGTTATTGGCCATTATGGTAAACGTCTTTCCATTTTCTAAATGAAGCGTTGCCTCATCGAATAAAGGACTGCCCAGTACATATTGATTGGTGGCGGGTGCTACGGGATAAAAACCTAAAGCGCTAAAAACATACCATGCCGAAGTTTGTCCATTGTCCTCATCCCCACAATAACCGTCAGGTGCAGGGGTATATAATTTAGTGAGCACTTCCCGAACCTTTTTCTGGGTTTTCCAAGGCTCCTTGGCATAATTATAAAGATAGATCATGTGTTGTATGGGTTGATTGCCATGGGCATAGTTGCCCATGTTCATAATCTGCATTTCCCGAATCTCATGAATGGTAAAACCGTAATAGGAATCATCATATTCTGGAGGCATATTGAAAACACCATCGAGCATGCCAACAAATTCCTGGTCCCCTCCCATAAGGTCAATGAGCCCCTGAACATCATGAAATACACTCCAAGTATAATGGAGGCTGTTTCCCTCTGTAAAGGCATCGCCCCATTTTAAGGGGTTGAACGGGCTTTGAAAGCTTCCGTCCTTATTTTTTCCCCGCATTAACTTGGTAGTAGGGTCGAAGAGCTTTTTATAATTCAATGATTTCTGGTAGTATTCGTTGGCCAACTCGGTTTTCCCCAAGGATTTCGCCATTTGGGCAATAGTGAAATCTGCATAAGCATATTCCAAGGTCCTGGCGGCATTTTCATGGATACCTACATCGTAAGGGACGTATCCCAGCTCATTATAATAATCCAAACCTGCCCGCCCAACGCTGTTCACGGGTCTGCCATCAGGAACGGTTGCGTTCTTAATAATGGCCTCCAATAGTGTTTCTTCGTCCAGCCCGCTGACCCCAGTTAAGTGGGCATCCGCAATAATAGGCGCTGAATTGGACCCGATCATACAATCCCTATGTCCTGGACTGGCCCATTCTGGAAGCCAACCTGATTCCTTATAGGTGTTGGCCAATCCCTCCATGATATTGCTATTGAGTTCAGGATACATCATATTGAAAAATGGAAAGACGGCCCTGAACGTATCCCAAAACCCATTGTCCGTAAACATATAACCCGGTAATACCTCACCATTGTAGGGACTGTAGTGAATCACTTGGTTGGAGCTGTCAAACTCATAAAATTTTCTTGGGAACAATAGCACTCGATATAGGCAAGAATAAAAGGTACGTAAGTGGTCTATATTTGAAGTGCTCACTTGAATCCTGCCCAATTCTTTTTCCCAGGCTTCCGTTGCAGCGCTTCGGGTTTCCTTAAACGTCCTTTTCCCGATTTCCCGATCCAAATTCAATTGGGCTTGTTCCGGACTGATAAAGGAGGAGGCCACTTTTACATGTACGGCTTCACCTCGTTTGGTTTTAAATCCAACAATGGCGCCTACATGTTCGCCCTTATTTTCAGAAGTGTTTTCTTTGAGGGACCAATCATCGCCCCAGGTATGGTTGAGTTCAAAGTCCTTATCGAACTCCGCAACAAAATAGTTGTGGAAATTTTCTGGGACGCCCCCACTGTTGTTTCGGCAATACCCAATAATTTTTCGTTCCTCAGGAAGGATCTTAACCATGGAACCTTTAAAGAAACCATCAAGCAAAATGTACGCTTCATCCGTTTCCGGGAAGGTAAATCTGAAATGGGCCGCCCGTTCGGTTGGGGTCACCTCAGCAACCACATCGTAGTCGGCTAGATAGACGCTGTAATAATCCGGGCGCACCGTCTCTGCTTTGTGTGAAAAATGGGAGGCCCGTTCATCTTCCTTGTATTTTAGTTCCCCTGTAACCGCCATGAGCGAAAATGCCGCATAATCATTGATCCATGGACTTGGCTGATGTGTTTGTTTGATACCTCGGATGGTCTTCTCATCATATTTGTAGGTCCATCCGTCACCCATTTTGGAGGTCATGGGTGTCCAAAAATTCATGCCCCAAGGCGTGGCGATGGCCGGATAGGTGTTTCCGTTGGAAAGACTGAAATCCGAATCGGTACCCATTAAGGGGTTAACATAGTCCAATAGCTCCTCAGAGCTTTGATACCTTGTTTGCACAGTATCGTTTGTGGCATTTTTTTCACAGGAAATCAATCCTAGAAAAAGAAGAACTATGGTTAGACTGCCAGTATTTACTTTTGTTTTAATACGATTCATTTTCTAATATATTTCATCCACCATTGGAGTTGGTTTGGAATTTTTGTCAGCTAGTGCAGGATCGTCTGTGAGTACAAATTCCAGCAGACCCCCTGCTTTAATCTCCTTATGAGTGATGTAGTTCCGTTGTAATTCTTTCCCGTTCAAAAGTACTTTTTCAACATAGGGAAGCTGATCGGCGCCTTCGGCCTTTATTGTAAAAGAGGAATCTCTGTTGACTTGGATTGTGGCTTTTTCAAACAATGGAATGCCCAGTTCATAAACCCCTTGGGCGGGATTCACCGGATAAAAACCCAAAGCGCTAAAAATGTACCAAGAAGACATCTGTCCACAGTCTTCGTTCCCGCAGTGTCCGTTGGGTTCGTTTTTATATTGTTCCGATAAGATTTGGCGTACCAGTTTTTGGGTTTGGGAAGGCTTATCCACGTAGTTGTACAGATAGGCCACGTGGTGGCTGGGTTCATTGCCATGCGCGTATTGTCCAATCATGCCCGTGCTGAACAATGGTAATTTATCTCCGGGTTCTGGGGCATAGCTGAACATGGAATCCAACTTTTGGGTGAAAGGTTTCAAACCTCCTGTTTTGGAGATCAAGCCATCGACATCTTGGGGAACAAACCAGTAATAGTGCCAAGCATTACTTTCGCAGAAATAGGGGGAATATTCTTTGGGGACAAAGGGTTCTATGAAGTTGCCTCCCGGGTCTTTCGGCTGAAGCCAGGTTCGTTTGGTATTGTACAGATTTTTCCAATTCTCTGAACGTTTTAGGAAATAGCTGTAATCTTCAGTTTTGCCCAAAGCTTTGGCGAACATGGCGATACACCAGTCGTCATAGGCGTACTCCATGGTTTTGGAAACCGACCAGTTTTCATGCCCCTCGTCAACCGGGATAAATCCCTTTTTCTTATAAACATCGATTTGGCGTTCATCCACCATGGCACTTTCTTTGCATGCTTGGTATGCCAGTTCCGCATCAAAATCAAAACCCTTGAAATAGGCATCCACAATTACGGGTACGGCATGGTAACCGATCATCATATTGGTCTCGCTGCCCTGCATGGACCAAACTGGTAGTATTCCCGTTTCTTGGTAATGGGCCAACAAAGATTTGACCATGTCTGGGACCCGATCCGGTTGCAATATGGTGTACAAGGGATGCGCGGCCCTAAATGTGTCCCATAGAGAAAAAGTGTCGTACCTATTAAATCCTTTGGCCCTGGCCAAGGTATCATTTAGATGCTTGCCTTCCGTATCATTGGCAGCCTTGTATTCTCCATCGGCATCGCTATAAAGGGTTGGAGCCAACATGGATTGGTAGAGCATGGTGTAAAAAATGGACTTTTTATTAGAGTCGGCAGTAACTATACTAATTTTGTTCAACTCTCTTTCCCATTCCTGTTCTGCCTTCTGCTTGATTTCATCAAAACCTCCTTTTGCCTCTTGTTGGATGGCTTTGCCCGCTGTCACAGAACTTACAGAAGAGAGTCCGGTCTTGATGACAAGTTGATCCCCATCCTTGGTTTGATAGTCCAAAACAATTTTGGATGAGGTACTGTCCCCTTCTTGGGTAAAGGATGCAAAGGGCTTGGAAAACCGCATTTCAAAAAACAGGCGCTGGTTTCTGGCCCAACCTGTAGACATGCGGTGTCCTTGTAGTGTTGAATCGTTGACTACCTTGATAAAGGTTTTCGTTGGACTGTCCCAGTTTAATGCATAGCCCAAATCTATATGGATTTTTGTGCTATCATTTTCCGGGAAGGTATATCGGTGAACCCCTACGCGTGGTGCTGCGGTCATTTCTGCCTTGATGCCATAGTCCAATAAATTGACCCAATAGTATCCGGGTGAAGCACCCTCTTCCCCATGGTTGAAATGTGAAAAGGGCTTAAGGTTGTTTGCCGCGATTTTTCTGGAGAATCGATTGTTGGTGGGCATGACCAGAATATCATAAAGATCACCAGCTCCAGTTCCGGTTAAGTGGGTATGTGAAAAGCCGGAGATGATGGAATCCTGATAGTAATATCCGGCAATCCGGTCCCAGCCCGGAATTCCAATATCGGGACTTAATTGCACCATGCCAAAAGGGGTTGTGGCCCCAGGATAGGTGTTACCGGGGCCATCTGTTCCAATAAAGGGGTTTACATAGGTGTATGTGTTATTACGTTTTTCAGGGTTCTTCGGTTGTGGGGAACAGCTAAACCCTAATACAAATAACCCTATGTACAAATACCCCAACCTCATTGATTCCCTATGTCTTTGTTATTGGTAAGTTGACTTTTTATTTTTTATGCGTTCTAAATTTTCCGTCAGCGGTTACGGATAATTTATTCTTGGTGAATGGACTTTTCGCCCAAAGCGTAAAACCAAAATCGTGCCTGTCCAGCACAACCTTGACAGGTTTGCCCAAAATTTGTTTCGGCTTTAGAAATAATTCTCCGTGAGCGCTTTGCCATTTAATCTTTTGTTCGTTTTTATCAATCAAATCTCTATACAATTCATAGAGGTACCACTTGATATGTTCATCCTGGGGGATGGTAAATTCTTCAGGAGTGCTGCCAACCTGTTTCTCGGAAAAATAAACATAGCCCCAATGCTCCGGTTCATGCATATTGATTACATATTGCGGTGACCACACCCAATTATACTCATGCAGAAATTCACCCGTTTCAGGATTTTTCTTGCGGGAGTATTTCCCATTGACAATATCAAAATCCCAATTCACTCTGGAAAATCCCACTCTCCAAAACTTACTTTTTGGGACATTGTCCTGGTAATACCCCGTACGTAAATCTTTAAAAGGAATAGCGATTTCCAAGGTCCATCCCTGATCCTCATCGGAAGGATCGTTCAAGGTTCCCTGAACATTGACAGCAGATTGAAGCCCCAAGGCTTCCCAACCGTTTATGGTTTCGTTTCCTGCTCTGTAGGGGGCCGTAAGGTACTGGTCCCAAACGGTGTTCAAAACATTCCATTCCAATTCGTAATAGCCGTGTACGTCAGCTTCAGGATCTAGAAAAACCTCAAAATCGTTGTTATGGAAGATAACGGCATCGTGCTCCGTTATGTCGCCCCAGACGTGTGGTTCTTCCATTTGGGCAAGGAAGTAGACATTGTTATCGTCCCAAAGCATTTTTACCCGGGTATCATAGGTGGGTTTTTTGACCCCTTCAATATCGATGAACAAATCAGACCAAGATGCTTTGGTCCAGGACGATTCGTCTGGAATTCCGTCCACAATAATGGAATCGGAAGTTTTATAGGCAACATACCTCCTTGGCTCTTCCTGCGCACTTAGAATAATACATCCCACATATAAAAAGAAGAGCATGAGGCTGATGAGTTTTCTATGTTTTTCCATGAAGTCACCCATTACACAGTCATAAACTATTTTCCATTGTAAACTTTATAATCTCGGAAATTCTCCCAAAAGCCAAGCCTGTAACCGTATCAGCGGCTCCGTAATAGATGGCCACTTTGTCCTCTTCCAAGGAATGTAACGATGCACAAGGGAAAATTACATTAGGAACGTCCCCAACACATTCATAGGGGGTCTCTGGGGTCAGTAGATAGGGTTGGGTTCGGTATTTGACCATATCCGGTTGGTCTTTGTCCAATATAGCAGCACCCATGGCGTATCGAAAACCATTACAGGTATTGATGACACCATGATAAAACATCAACCACCCTTCATGGGTTGAAATGGGTACGGAACCCGCACCAATTTTGGTGCATTGCCAAGCGCTATCTTCAAAAGGGGTAGCTTTCATTACGCAGCGATGTTCGCCCCAATATTTCATATCTGGACTATAACTGATATAAATATCCCCAAATGGGGTATGTCCATTATCACTAGGTCTGCTTAGCATGGCATACTTCCCGTCAATTTTTTCCGGAAGTAAAACTCCGTTTCTGTTGAACGGAAGAAAAGCATTTTCGCACTGGAAAAATTCTTTGAAGTCAAACGTGTAACCTATTCCGATAGTTGGTCCATGATAACCATTGCACCATGTGATCCAATACCGGTCTTCAATAAAGGTGACTCGTGGATCATACTTATAATCCGAATGGATCATATCTGTATTTCCTTCTTTAAAATCGATGGGGTCATGATCGATATTCCAATGAAGTCCATCGGTGCTAAATCCGGCAAAAATGTTCATCTGAACAGCCTTGTTGTCACAGCGGAAGACTCCAGCATAGCCATCTTTAAATGGGACAACCGCACTATTGAAAATGCTATTGGAAGAAGGGATGGCGTCCCTTTTGATTATTGGGTTCTCGCTATATCTCCAAACCACGTCGGAACTGTTTTCCGGCCTTTCTTGCCATGGGATTATAGCGGTATTTTTTAGCATTTGATTCGTCATTTC
>JBCCUY010000137.1:0-8398 GCA_039196145.1 Bacteroidota bacterium | reverse complement strand
CCTTATATAACCGTTTTCCTCAATTTCTAATTTGTGTATTCGAATTGCCCGAAAATCATCTCCTTCCTGCTTCTCATAGGCCGAACGTTTTAATCGAAAAGTTTGACCTTTTTCTTTCCCGGAATATGGATTTTCTAAATGGACCGTATCATTCATAAGTAGATGCAATGATTCTAGATAATCAAGTTAGGTAGATTGTCAATAGCTTCATCCTGGAGTTTTTGCACATGGTTAAGATACTTTAATGTACTTTTTGTTGTCCGGTGACCCATGGCGTCGGCGACGGTCTTTAAATTGGCCCCGTTCATCAAAAGCAAGCAAGCGAATGTATGCCTTCCACAGTAGAAGGTGATATCCTTGTCCACCCCAGCTTTGCTTGCCCACAATTTAATGCTTTTGTTGACGGCATTGGTAGATATCCTTCTCAAATTGAATATGTACGGCGAAAACCCGTCTGGTTCTCCAATAATCTTTAATGCTGTGGTGGACAATCTGTTGTTTATGGGTTCCCCGGTCTTTTTACGCTTGGTCACGAGCCTGCCTTTCTTGATGTCCGACCATTTCAGGTCCCTAATTTCTGCCAAGCCAAGGGAGGTAAAGCAAGAGAATAGAAATGCCCTTTTTACATCATCGTTGCCACATTTGGCCACGGCAAGTTTTTGAAGCTCTTCTTCATCTAGAACTTGCTTTTTCAATGTATCGTTCCGATTAGGATTCTCAAACCTGATATCCGCGGTTGGAAGCGCATCAATTATCCCTCTCATCTTGGCGTCTTTGAGAAGTTTTTTGAAACGGGTGAAATAGTTGTGCGCTGTCTCACCTGAAAGTCCGGCATCATGCACGAGATACTTCATAAAGTCGTTCATCATAATAGGTGATATATCCCTTACTTTGAGCCATTCGTTTCCGGAGAAAGTTTTGAACTTTGCGATAGCAGCCCTGATGATTTTCAGGTCTTGTTTTCGGTACTTTTTGATGAAGGTGTCTGCGAAATCATTGAAGTTGGTGTTCTTTACGTGGTTCGGAACAGCATCGATGTCGCCCTTCAGCAATTGCATTTCACGTTGCGCCCGAAGTTCCTTTGCAAGTTGGAGTTTTTCAGTGCGTCTGGTATCCCTTTTGGCAATAATGATATTCAATGATTCCCTCCATCTCCTGTGGTCGTGCCGGATGTCTAAATATATACTAGTGGAACCTGATTCGAGAGGTCTCCTGTAAATTGAAACTGACATTTTGAAGTGTGACTTTTATGTGACTAAAATTAGCATAACAAGGGATAAATAAGGAAAGAAGAAAGAGAAAGTAATTAACATAATCACCTGAAAAACAGTATCTTATTTTCCCTTTCTTTCCCTTGTTTTCATAAGTAAGATTCCCACCCAAGGTACTTTAAAAAGGCCGAGATTCTAAAAATCTTGGCCTTTTCTTTTTTGTGTCAAAACATATTGATAATCTTCTTTTTAAGTCAAAACTTATACATAAAAGTAAGTTATTTACTCCATTCTGTTATTCGGATTACTTCTGAATTATGGCCCAGGAATTGAAAACCTAAAACCAGAAATTTTGGATTTAAACATCACGTTGTCAATGGTTTTCAAGATGAATGAATCCTAGCGGCAATGAATGAAATCTAGAAATTCATTCCTTCCCTACATAATAGGTATTGAAGTAGTCATCGTTTATCCGACGTTTCACAACAAATGATCGATGAAATACAACATATATTCCGTTTATCGGATCCAAACGGATATGTTTGAATATTCTTACACGTGAAGAACCTCATTCTGTTGATTATGAACTTACTACTAACCTCCCTCAGAAAAAAGAACATTTTTCCATTCCTTTTTTTTGTCCTTTTGGCGTTACAGTCCACTTACGCTCAAAACTGTTCAGTCAATGCAGGAATACCAGAAACCGTATGTGAAAATGTAACGACTTATACCTTGTCCGGTTCTTCTTCAGGTCTGGTTCAGACCGGACCGACTTGGTCACAGGTTGGAGGACCCTCCGTAATCATTGTGGACCCAGCTAACCTGAATACGCAGGTGAATGGATTGGTTGGAGGAAATACCTATACTTTTCGACTAAGTGGAGTATGTACAGATGGAACACCACTCTTTCAAGATGTGGATATTACCGTGCAACCCATAACGACATCAAATGCTGGAATAGATATTGCATCCTGTCCAAATAACACTGGCAGTATCAGCACAAATGCGAATACACCCCTTAACGCTGGCGAATCTGGATTATGGAGCATAGTGGGGTCCAATAATGCGGGTGTGATTATTAATTCACCCACTTCACCAACAACAACGCTAACCCTCCCCGAAACAAGTGCGGGAACTACAACATTGCAATGGACCATCACGGGTCCAGAATATGTGCCGGGACAATCTTGCGAATCGAGCTCTACAATTTCAGTTACAAATTATGGAGGTCAGGCGGTAGTTAGCGCAGGGAGCAATCAGAGTTTGGACAATTGCTATTCGGTGACCCAATCTACAAATATGTCCGCTAGTTTTGGAGGAAACAACATCAATGGACAGGTTGGAACATGGTCATTTGTAAGCGGACCCAATACGCCGACCATTGCCAATGTGAACAGTAATAATACCGGAATTTCCAATCTAATCCAAGGAATCTATACTTTCCGATGGTCTGTGGAAGGCCCCTGTGTAACCGGGGAAGATACCATGACCATTACGGTGGCTGAGGCTACTCAGGATATTACCGCGGCTTCCATTCAAGATGATAACATACGATTTTGTGATGCGGGCATTACCACGGTAACCTTGGTAGGTTCTGTCCCGCTCTTTACAGATGAAACAGCAACTTGGACCCAGGTAAGCGGCCCAGTGGCAGGAGTCAATATTCTTACTCCAAATTCCAGCACCACACAAATCACGGGTTTGGATGGTTCAAGTACTTACCAATTTGCCTATACCATAGAAAATAGTACTACGCTATGTTCGGATGTGGCCACTGCAACCGTTCGGTATTCAACAAACCCGATTTCCATTACGGCGAATGGAGGTAATGACTTAGCAGCCACTTGCGGGGTTACTAGCGTGGATATCCCATTTGCCACTACAGGAAATGGAACCAATACCTATAGCATTATAAATGGACCCAGCGGAAGCACCTTGGTCGATTCTGCTACATTTACGAACACCGGGGGAACACCTTTAAATATAGATTTTGATGTTGAGGGCACGTACACTATACTTTTTAGAAGATCTTTAAGTGGTTCCATCCAAACAGGTTGTGATGTTGCCACTGATGCAATTAATGTTACTGTTGCCCTTTCCCCAACCGCTGCCAATGCCGGGACCGATCAAACCTTGGCTTGCAACGTTACTGCTACGGATATAACGGGTAACACGGTTACTGTTGGAAATTCTTTATGGTCCCAAGTAAGTGGCCCAAATTCTGCTACCATTGCGGCACCGTATGGACAAACCACAAATGTATCCAACCTAATTCCGGGAACGTACATATTCCAATATGCCATTTCTGGGGGAAACGCTTGCGCTCCCTCCCAAGAGGATACCGTTGAGATTTCTGTTTCATCAGATACTGCTGTGGCCACTACAGCCGGTCCTAACCAAACGGTATGTTACGATGCTCCAGTTCAATTAAGTGGAAATACTCCTCCTTCTTCCAATTTGGAGGGTACGTGGACGGTAGACTCTGCTCCGGCAGGCGCTACTATTGTATTTGAAGACGAAAATGACCCAACTACCTTAGTCTCCGGTTTGACGGACCCAAGTGAAACCTATGTTTTTAGATGGACCATTGCCAATCCTGGTGATCCTACATGTCCAAACCCTGGAACTGCTACGGTAACCATTTCAACGAATGCCACAGAAGGGCCGTCCCTTGCCAATGCAGGGGTGGATCAGTGTTTGGCAACAGGAACCTCTTCGGTATCTCTGGATGGGAATGAACCTGCCGCTGATGAAATAGGAACATGGACCGCTGTGCCGGCAACTGGGATTACTTTTGACGACCCTAATCAATTTGATACAAACGCCACCATTTCCATAGAACAAAGTTATGTGCTTACCTGGACCTTGGCCAAGGTAACACCAGGCTGTCAGGTTACTACCGATGAAGTTGAGATAACTATTGGTCCTGATGCGGCAGCCAATGCAGGGCCAGATCAGACAGCATGTCAATCTATATTTGTCATGGACGCTACTGGCTCCGCGGGAAGTGGAGGTTTTTGGACACAGGTTTCGGGACCCGGCGGATATTCTATAGATGACGTGAATAGCCCCACTGCGCAATTGACATTTTCATTTTCAGGACAATATATTTTTGAATGGACGGCTACCAATGGTTCCTGCTCTTCGGCTACGGACCAGGTGACTTTGAATGTGGGGATTCCCCCAACGACCGCTACGGTTACCAACGCCAATGAAACGATTTGTTCCTCCACCACCATAACCTTGGATGGAAATCCTTTTAACAGCGATATTGAAAGTGGATATTGGACCTTGTTGTCCGGTGCTCCCAACACGCCTACTTTTTCAGATGTAAATGATCCCAATGCCATGATTTCAGGGATGGTCTCAGGAACCTATACGTTCCGATGGACCATAGCTGGAGATAGCAATTGCCCAACTTCGTTTGTAGATAAGACCGTTGATGTATTCGTCCCAGCTGATGCCGGTGCGGATATGGAACTGTGCAACGTGCAGAACTTCTTGCTGGAAGCCACTTTTGGTTCCACCGGGACCTGGACTCAGGTTGCTGGCCCAGGAGTTGGCGTAACACCAGGAACTCCGGCAACCATTACGCAAAACCCGGCGGGAAGCAATGTTGCAGAGGTAAGCAACATTATCCTGGGAAGTTTTTACATATTTGAGTTTACAACAAATTACCCCGGAACAACGGGATGTGGAAATACTTCAGATCAGATACGGGTAGAATCTAGTGGATTACCTACAGTTTTGCCAGATGCTGGCCCAGATCAATTGTTGTGCTTGGGAGATTTGGCCATAGCTAACCAAACAACATTGGCAGGTAATACCCCTCCCGATGATGTGGATGAGGCCACATGGAGATTCACGGAACAACCTGCAGGCAGTACGGCAGTGATTACGGATATTCTTAATCCAACATCGACCATAACCGGATTGACCGTACCAGGAACGTATATTTTGGAATGGAATTTTGAATCTGGCTTTTGTTTTAATACCTCGGATGTGGTTCGGATAGAAGTGTATGATGCTCCATCCACGGCAGATGCAGGCCCTGACCAAACTAATGCCTGCCAACTGGAAGCCCAATTGAATGCCGTACCTCCAACATCGGGAACGGGAACTTGGACCTTGACAATCGATCCCTCAGGTGGGGCCGCGGTGATTGATAACCCAAATTCGCCAACATCAACCCTATCGAACATTACCGCTACGGGTACCTATGAACTTACTTGGACGGTCGCACATAATGGAATCACTTTTGTGGACAGTCCTTCCAATTGTGACCCTTCAACCGATACAGTAAATATTACCTTTCCCGCAGACGCTCCCTCTACTGCGGATGCAGGCCCTGACCAAGAATTTTGTGGGGCAACTCAGACGAATATGGCTGCCGTTGCAATTGCGGTCGGTACCGGAACATGGACCCAAACCGCTGGACCAGGAGTGGGCGGAACCCCGGGAACTCCGGCCAATATTGTAGCTCCAAATAGTGAAACGACTTTAATAGGCACCTTAGAAGCGGGGACGTACGAATTCACCTGGACTGTGGTCAACGGAGGTTGTATGTTTGAAGACATCATGGAAGTGGTGAATTACGCAGACCCAACCAGCACAGATGCAGGCCCGGATCAAAGCTTAAATCAGTTTTCAACGATTACCTTGGCCGCTGATGCCGCCATAGCGGGGACGGGAACTTGGACCCAGATTTCCGGTCCAACAACTGTGGGTTTTGTCAACGAAAATGATCCTAATACGGAGGTCTTCGGAGCAAATTCTGGAGTTTATGTTTTTGAGTGGACAATTTCCAATGGTACATGCACACCAGTTTCGGATACCGTACAAGTGTCTTTGATTGGTATTGATTTGGAACTGACCAAAACCGTACTTCCAACTTCGGCCAACCCTGGTGATACGGTGACTTTTACCATAGAAGTTTTCAATAACGATGCGGCCAGCTCGGCCAACGCCACTGGAGTCAGCGTACGGGATGTGCTTCCAAATGGCTATAGCTTAGTGCCAGGGACCGTAAGCAGCGGTGGAATTTTCAATGCAGGAGATTTATCCATTACCTGGTCTGGTCTTTCCATTCTAAATGGAAATACCACCAGCTTAAGCTTTGATGCAACCGTAAACGCATCCGGAGATTATGTAAATACCGCCGAAATTACGGCAAACGATATTTTTGATTTCGATTCAACCGTAAACAACGGATTAGCTGGGGAAGATGATCAAGATACAGCGGAGGTAAGTATAAATACATCCGACTTACGCCTGAGAAAAAGAATCGCTTCCGGCTCAAGTTCCACCCCAGATGTAGGCGATACTGTTGTTTTTGAACTGACCGTTTTTAACACAGGGCCAGATACAGCCACAAACATTTCCCTTGAAGATGTGGTACCTTCAGGATACACCGTTACCACTGTAAATGATGGCGGAACCTTATCAGGAGGGGTAATCACTTGGAACATTACTTCTTTATCTGGAGGAAATGCCACGGTAACCTATGAGGTAACGGTCAACGCTCCAACAGGTGCGGTCAACGAATATTTGAATACGGCCCAGATTACGGCGGTAGATCAGCAAGACCCGGATAGTGCCCCGAACAATGATGATGGTGACCAGAGTGAGGACGACGAAGCTTCACTTTCGATTTCGGTTCCTGAAACCACTGATATTGAGTTGGCAATTTTGGTAAGCGATACCTCGCCCAATGTTGGGGATGTGGTGACCTTTACTTTAAATCTAAGCAATCTTGAAGGTGTGGATGCTACGGGAATTTCTGTAGTCAGTACAATTCCTTCAGGTTATGGGAGCATAACAGCCATAGATAATGGCGGCGTTTATAATGCTGGGGCAGGTACCATTACCTGGAGTGGCCTGGACGTGGATTTGGGAACAAACAGTACGGTGTTGACTTTTCAGGCTACCGTTTTGGAACCCACCGGAGCGGCTGAGGAATATACCCATATCGCCGAGGTTACCGCGAGCGATCAATTTGATGTGGATAGTATACCCAACAACGATGACGGGGACCAAAGTGAAGATGATGAAGACAGTATTAGCATAAACGCTCCAGCAGTATCCGATTTGAGTATTGTTAAAAGTGTTATCGTGGGAACCACTACACCCAACATAGGGGATGCCATAACGTTTGAACTTATTGTTTCCAATGCAGGACCGGATAATGCCACAGGAATTGCTGTGGAAGATGTACTTCCAACTGGCTTTACGCTAACCTCTGTCAATGGGGGAGGTTCCGCCACCACAAATACGGCTAGTTGGTCGGGGCTTTTTGTTCCAAGTGGCGGCAATATCGCACTGACGTACGTCGCAACGGTCAACGCACCAACTGGTGCAGCGGGAGAATACTCCAATGCCGCCCAGATTACCGCCAGCGATCAATTTGACCCCGATAGTGACCCGACCTCCGGTTTTGGAGTTGATGACTTAACGGATGTCATAGCGGATGATGATGAAATTACCTTGACGCTGGTACCACAACAAGCGAATCTTTCTGTGTCCAAGTCTGTGAACAATACAACACCCAATGTAGGCGAGACAGTCACCTTTACGATTCAGGTTAATAATGCAGGACCTTCTGCGGCAACCAATGTTTCCTTGGCAGATGCGGTTCCCGCTGGCTATGAGATTGTAGGCGGAAGTGTTTCCAATGGTGGGATTTTTAATCTAGGTGGTTCCGAAGTACTTTGGGATTTGGCCAACGTTCCGCTGGCAGGGATAACCCTTACGTATAATGCCACCGTGAACGCTCCAACCGGTGCTATAGGGGAATATCTGAATGCAGTTGAAGTAACCACTTCCGACCAATTTGATCCAAATAGCTCACCCAATAATGATGATGGTGACCAAAGTGAAGATGATGAAGACAATGCAAGCGTGGTTCCACAAGCAGCAGATCTTAGCTTGGTGAAAGATATCAATGGTGCATCAAGTGCCACCCCTAACGTTGGAGATACCGTCATTTTTGAATTGACTGTAACTAATGCAGGACCAAGTGCAGCAACCAATATTGTTGTGGAAGATATTGTTCCTTTAGGATACACCCTTCAGACCGTAAATAATGGGGGAACCGACATAGCTGGAACCTTTTTGAGCTGGACTATTGCCAACCTTCCGGTAGGATCCACAACCGTTTCATACGAAGTAACCGTGAATGCACCATCCGG
>JBCCUY010000136.1:0-8403 GCA_039196145.1 Bacteroidota bacterium | reverse complement strand
TTCTCTGCATCTTGGCTAATTTAGTTAAGCCTTGAAGATACAAAAAACAGTGGTTAACTAATTGTTAAGCTTCACCATTCCATTCCTTGTAAAATTGATCTAGAAAATCCACCATATACCGATGCCGTTCTTGGGCCAGTTTTTTACCGGTTTCCGTATTCATTTGTGCTTTCAACAAAAGCAATTTCTCGTAAAAGTGATTTATGGTAGGCGCATTGGATTTTTTATATTCCTCTTTGGTTTGATTTGGATTTGGAGGTACATCGGGATTATACATTTCGCGGTTTTTATAACCACCATAGTTAAAGGTGCGTGCAATTCCTATGGCGCCAATGGCATCCAGTCGATCAGCATCTTGCACCACTTTGAGTTCCTTGGAGGTAAATACAGCCCCGTTATTTTCCAAACTGTTCTTAAAGGACATATGGGCAATGATGTTGACCACATGTTCCCTGGTTTGCGCATCAACTTTTTCTGACTCTAAAAAGTCCCTTGCTGTTTTGGGACCAATTTCTTCATCCCCATTGTGAAATTTAGGGTCGGCGATATCGTGCAACAAGGCAGCAAGTTGGACGACGGTGGAATCCACGTCCTCTTTTTCCGAAATGAGCTTGGCCGTTTTAAAAACCCGTTCCGTATGGAACCAGTCGTGTCCGCCTTCAGCATCGACTAGGGAATCCTTCACAAAGGAAATGGTTCGTTGAATAAGATCAAGATCACTCATCAATTAGTTTTTATGCCTTTGGTGATCTGTTCCTCAACCTTGGAAATTAAGGTCTCTGGCTCCCCTTCATTTTTTAGAGGAACATGCACATTGAACCTAATATGTGACCCAAGGCCCATGGGGAATTTTCCAAACCGAAGCATTTTCCAAGAATTGTTGATGCTAATGGGAACAACAAGCGCCGATGGGGCGTGTTTCATCAATACTTTTAATCCAGTGGTCCGAAATGGCTTGGGAGCCCCGGTCCGACTTCGGGTTCCTTCAGGAAAAATCACAGCGCTTCTGTTGTGCTCCTCAATGTACCTACCCAATTGTTCCAAAGCCTCAATGGATTGTTTCGGATCTTTTCGATTGATCAAGGCCGAGCCGCCATGCCTTAAGTTATAGGAAACACTGGGGATGCCTTTCCCTAATTCAATCTTGCTGACAAATTTTGGATGGTGTTTGCGCATATACCAGATAATAGGGGGGATATCGTACATGCTTTGATGGTTGGTAACAATAATCAAGGGTTTGTGGGTTGGGATGTCATGTTTGTTGCTGAAGGTATAACGCGTACCGAGAAGATTGGTGCATCGCATTAAAAACCAGTTGAGGATACCCACACTTTTTTTATGTGCGTTATATCCAAATACGTTTAGACAGACCCATTGTATGGGATGGAAAATCACCAAGGTAAGTCCAAAACAAATAAAATAAACAAGGGTAAGAGGATATGATAGCAGTTTGTGCAACACCGTCGTACTTTTTTGGAAAGCCAATTTACCACATAATCCCAAAAAGTAAAAAACCACCTCTAGGGTGGTTTTTAAATTCTTTCGGAAGATTGTTTAACAGTGTTCGTTATACGCTTCCATTAAATTTTCAGCAATCATTTCAGCTGGTCTTCCCTCAATATGATGTCTTTCGATCATATGGACCAACTCGCCATCTTTAAATAGGGCCATACTTGGTGATGAAGGTGGGAACGGGACCATATGGTTACGGGCGGTGTCCACCGCTTCTGTGTCCACACCAGCAAATACGGTGACCAAATGATTCGGTTTTTTTGAATTTTGCAAGCTCAATTTGGCTGCTGGCCTAGCATTTGCCGCGGCACAGCCACAAACCGAGTTTACCACTACCAAGGTAGTTCCCTCCTGTTTTAATGCGCCTTCAACAGCTTCGCTTGTATATAGTTCCTCAAACCCAGCAGTGGCCAGGTCGGCTCTCATAGGTTTTACCAATTCTTCAGGATACATAATCTTGTTTTTATTTAGCATTCAAAGATACGGCTTTTGTCGCATTTTTTACAGCACCCTTAACAAGGTAAAGGGGTTTCTTTCAGGGGCAAAAGCCTATATTTGGGCTTTAAATTTGTTTTGGATGATCAAGTGGGCAGGAGCCTTCGTTGGATTTTTTATTAGAGGCTTTGCAGGGGCCATTATTGGCTTTTTTGTTGGAAGTGTTTTGGATAGTTTTGGAGGCTCGGGCTCAAGGGGCGGTGGTTCTGTATTTTCGGATTTTACCAGACCCTCGGTTTCCCCAGCGGATTTTGAGCTCAACCTGTTGTCACTTTGTTCCATTGTTATTAAGGCAGATGGACAAGTAAGCCAAAGGGAGCTGGACTATGTCCGGCAATATTTTTTGAGTACCTACGGGAAAGAAAAGGCGAATGCCATCTTCCGCACGTTTAATGATGTAATCAAAAAAAGGGAGGTTTCCGCCCAACGTATATGTTCTTATCTAGTGCAGCGTACTCGATACGAGGTGCGATTGCAACTGCTCCATTTTCTGTTTGGTATAGCACAGGCAGATGGGCAAGTGAGCAAGGCCGAGGTGAACAAGTTGAGAGAATTGGCGGGTTATCTGAAGGTAGGCCGATACGATTTTGAAAGTATCATGGCGATGTTCATCAAATCTGCCGATAACGCCTATAAGATTTTGGAAATCGAAAAAACGGTCACGGATGATGAGGTTAAAAAGGCGTATCGTAAAATGGCCAAAAAGTACCATCCAGATAAGGTAGTCATGGAAAACGAAGCCATTAAAAAAGGAGCGGAGGAAAAATTCAAAGAGGTACAAAAAGCATATGAGACCATACAGAAAGAACGGGGTATGAGTTAGGTCTTGGAATACAAATAGTCTTGATAATAGCGTAAATATCATCAATCAAATCATCAAAAAATGCAAGAATTCTGGTTCTACATCAAATTGGGTTTTAGTCATGTGCTCGACTTAGGGGCATATGATCATATTTTATTTTTATCGGCCTTGGCGATTCCGTTTACATTTAAAAACTGGAAAAAAGTGGTCATCTTGGCCACAATTTTTACCATTGCCCATTGCACTTCCCTGGCCTTGTCTGCCTTTGAAGTGGTCACGGTGGATGTGGGGCTGATCGAGTTCCTGATTCCGGTTACCATTTTGTTGACCGCCCTGTTCAATTTCACCTATGTGTTGGGCAAAGCAGAGGGACTTGGTGCGTATGTTCATGCCTTGGCAACTGCCTTCTTCGGTTTGGTACATGGATTTGGGTTTTCCAACTATTTTAAGATGATGATGGCTGGAGAGGAGGATAAGGTATTACCACTGCTAGGTTTTGCCACGGGAATTGAGTTTTCCCAAATCGCCATTATCTTGGTAATTCTTGGGCTGGCTTTTGTGGTTTTGGACCTGTTCCAGGTGAAACGAAAGCTTTTTATCGGAATTGCATCCATTTTGGTCGTAGCCATCACAATACCTTTGCTGATTGCCACGTTTCCCAAATAGGGCCTTCGTTAAAATTAATTGAATAAGGTTGTAAGGGTCTTTCAAAGCCGGTATATTTAAAAGATAAAGCGCGATTTTTCGCCGTATGAAGGAGTCCAAGCAAGAAAAATATGATAAGGCCTATTTACGAATGGCCAAGGAATGGGGGAAACTGTCCCATTGTAAACGAAAACAAGTAGGTGCGATAATTGTAAAAGATCGGATGATCATATCTGACGGTTACAATGGAACCCCCACGGGCTTCGAAAATTATTGTGAGGACGAAGAGGGCTATACCAAATGGTATGTTTTACATGCCGAGGCCAACGCCATTTTAAAAGTAGCGTCCTCAACCCAGTCCTGCGAAGGTGCTACACTTTATATCACACTTTCGCCCTGCAGGGAATGTAGCAAGCTGGTGCATCAGGCTGGCATAAAACGTGTGGTGTATCAAACCGCTTACAAGGATGATTCCGGATTGCGGTTTTTGGAAAGGGCAGGAGTGGAGACACTTCATTTGCCCATTTTGGAAGAAATGGTCTAACCCCACCATTTAAACTATGAAAAAGAAATATCAATATATCGTACCTACCCTACTTGCCTTTGTTTTGGCCGTAGGGATTTTTATTGGAGGCAAACTGCATTTTGACGATAGCCCCGAAAAACTCTTCAGCACCAACTCCAAAAAGGATAAGCTCAACCGTCTTATAGACTATATCGATTATGAATATGTGGACGATATTGATACGGACAGCATTGTTGATGTTACCGTAAACAATATCCTTGGCAAATTGGATCCCCATTCCGTTTATATCCCAAAAAGTGAAATGGAAGAGGTGTCCGAGAATATGAAGGGGGATTTTGTGGGCATTGGAATTAGTTTCTACATGTACCGGGATACCATCACAGTGATTCGTACCATTAAAAATGGTCCAAGTCATAAAAGTGGGATTAAAGCAGGGGATCGCATCCTTATTGCGGATAAGGACACCTTGTTCGGGCGAAGGATTCCCAACAATGAAATTGTATCCACGCTCAAGGGCAAAATAGGTACGAAGGTGGACTTAAAGGTCTTCAGAAAATCAGATGATAGAACCTTGGATGTTACGGTAACACGGGATCGGGTACCCATTCGCAGTGTGGATTCGTACTATATGCTAACCAGCGATATGGGTTACATCAAAATCAACCGCTTTGCCGAATCTACCTTTGGTGAATTCAAGGATGCTCTAAGAAAACTAAAACTTCGTGGTGCCGAAAAACTGGTTTTGGATCTAAGGGATAATCCAGGCGGTTATTTAGGCATAGCTGAAAAGTTGGCCGATGAGTTTTTGGAGGACGATAAGTTGATCTTATATACCAAAAACAAAAAAGGAAGAATAAAAAAGGCCTTTGCCACAAAAAAAGGAGACTTTGAGGATAAACCGGTCTATGTATTGATCAATGAGCGATCGGCGTCGGCCAGTGAAATCATTGCCGGAGCACTTCAGGATAATGATATTGGAACTATAGTGGGACGACGTTCCTTTGGAAAAGGATTGGTGCAGCGCGAAATGGATCTTGGCGACGGCTCAGCGGTACGCTTGACCGTATCAAGATATTATACGCCTACAGGCCGTTCCATACAACGTTCGTACAAAAAGGGACATCGGGATTACTATCAAACCTTTATGGAGCGTTATAGAAATGGGGAAATGGTATCCGTGGACAGCATTAAGGTGGCAGATTCGTTAAAGTTTGTTACACCTGGAGGCAAGGTGGTTTACGGGGGAGGAGGTATTATTCCCGATGTGTTCGTACCCATTGGAACCAATGAGGAAGAAGCCGTGGAAAGCATGGATGGGGCAGAGTTCTTTTCCCGATTTGTTTTTGAACATTTGGAACAAGACCGAAACCGCTATTCCTACTTGACCAAGAACGAATTTTTGGACGATTTTAGGGTGGATGATATTTTATTTGATGAGTTCATCCAGTTTGTGCTGAACAGAAAAATTAGCTTGGATTTCTACGCGCAGGAGGATAAGATCAAGGATTTCTTAAAGGCCAACATTGCCGAACAGCTTTTCTCACCCAATCTGTCTGCCCAAATAAAGGGGGAACACGATGCTATGCTGGACAAGGTTAAGGAACTGGACCAGGACATTTTTAATCAGGCCGAGGTAGGAGCCATCAAACTGAAGGATTAAAGTAAACTTATTCGAAGTTGTGATGCCAATTTGGGCAAGCCTTCAATCCTCCTTGAGCTTCTTATCTATTTTCTTGGAAGTGGCAAATATCAGCAATAGTACGATGGCACACAATGGAGCCACTACACCGATCAAGGCTATGGTACTGTCACCCTGAAAAGGGTTGGAAAAATCCACCAAGGTGATATTATAGGCAATAAGCCCCAAGGCCACTAGAATCAGGATGATTGTAAAGGTTTTATTCATATGCGATACATTGAAACATCAATGGGCCAACAGCTGATTGATGTTGGTGGCGAAAAGTTTCACCGCTATGGCCAAGAGAATTACCCCAAATACCTTTCGGATAACACTTAGACCATTCTTACTCAAAACCCGTTCAATTTTAGCGCTGGACTTTAGAACAAGGTATACAAAGATAATGTTTACCACTATGGCCACCACAATATTCTCCACATGATATTCGGCCCGCAAAGCCAGAATTGAGGTAAGTGTTCCTGCCCCGGCAATTAGGGGAAAGGCGATGGGAACCACCGAAGCGGTCTCGGTCTCATCATCCTTGAACAGCGTAATGCCCAGCACCATTTCCAAAGCGAGAAAAAAGATGACGAATGCCCCGGCAACAGCAAAGGAATTTACATCGATTCCAATAAGCTTTAGAATACTTTCCCCCACAAAAAGAAAGGCCGTCATAATCATTGCAGCCACAATGGAAGCTTTTTCCGATTGGATATGCCCTACCTTCTTTCGCAAAGAAAGGATGATGGGGATACTCCCCAAAATGTCGATGACAGCGAACAGTACCATGCTCGCCGTGACAATTTCCTTGAAACTAAAGTTCATAACACCTCAATTTAGTACGCAAATGTACGTGTTAAAAGTGCTTTTGGATCATCGCCTAAATGAATAAAATATCAATTTTTAACTTTGCGAAAAATACGGCGAATACCATGTTCCAAATTGAAAAGACCATTGTATCGGAAGAGATCATAGACCATGATTTTGTTTGCAATCTGAATGCATGCAAAGGGGCCTGCTGCATAGATGGGGAGTATGGGGCCCCACTCGAGGAAAAGGAAACAGAAATTTTGGTCGACATCTTTCCTCGGGTAAAGCCCTACCTAAGATCAGAGGGAGTGGAAGCCATAATGGAGCAAGGGGCCTTTGTGAAAGGCGAAGATGGGGAATGGGAGACTCCTTTGGTCAATAAAAGTGAGTGCGCCTATGTTGTTTACGACGAAAAAGGAATTACAAAATGTGGTATTGAAGCTGCATATCTAGATGGGGCCATTAGCTGGAAGAAACCGGTATCTTGCCATTTGTACCCTGTCCGCACACGGGAGTATTCCGAATTTACCGCTGTTAATTACCATAGATGGGAAATTTGCGACCCTGCGTGCCAATTGGGGGAGGAACTGCAAGTACCTATTTACAAATTTGTAAAAGAGGCCTTGATTAGAAAATTTGGAGAAGCTTGGTATACCGAGTTAGAAGAGGTGGCCCAGGAAAAAGCTAGATCGTAGGAATATCCAAAACAACCTTGGTGCCCTTGGGTTTGCCCTCCTCATCAAAAAGATCAACGATATCCACGTCAAAATTGTTCTGGTAGTCCTTGGAGAAATTGGCAAAGCGTTCCTTGGTGATTCGTATGCCGACCGATTTTCTTTTGAGCACCCGATTCTCCTTGTTCACCTGGGCTGCGCCCCTACCCACACCATTGTCGATAATTTCCAGAGTGATATGACCCGGGTTCTTTTGTTTTACATTCAGGCAAATCTTTTTTTCGCCCTCCTTTGGGGAAAGTCCATGCCAGAGCGAGTTTTCCAAAAAAGGTTGTAATGCCAAAGATGGAATCTTAATGTTCTCCGGATTAATGCCCTCATCAATGTTGATGTCAAAATCGATCTCGTTTGAAAAACGGATATTTTCTATGTTCATATAGAGCTCTACGGTTTCCAATTCTTCGGCCAAGGAAATTTCCTTTAAGGAAGAAGCCTCCAATATTTTTCGCACCAACTTGGAAAACTTATTGAGGTAGTGTACCGCATTTTTTTGCTCATTGTTAATGATATAGAGCTTGATGGAGTTTAACGAATTGAACAAAAAATGGGGATTCATCTGACTGCGGAGCATATTTTGCTCTAAAGTGAGTACCCGCTTTTCATTTTTACTCTGATATTGTCGGTAGAGGATGTAAAGAATGGAAGAGATAAGTCCTACTATCAAGGCACTGACCAAAAGCGTGGTCTGATTTTTTCGCAACCTTAGTCGGACAATCTCGTTTTCCTTGGCCAATACGGAAATTTGGTTGTTCTTTTTATCCGCTTCGTAACGGATGATCACATCGTTCATGTACCTGAAATTCGTAGCACTGGAAATCTCCTCGTCATATTCATCTGCCCTTTTGTAGTAATCGTAGGCCGCTTTAAAATCACCGCGAGCAGATTCCAAATCGGACATTTTTTGATAACCGTAGAGGACATTGCTGGGCAAATTGTGGTTTTGCGCCATCTCCAGACCGTCTTGGATAAGTTTTTCAGCTTTGTTAAAGCTTCCCAATTCTGTTTGTGCCCAACCAGTATTTATGAAAACGGATGAGGTCAAATAAAAATCCCCAATGGATTGCGCCTGCTCATGAAGAGGTTCCAGCAGTACAAGGGCCGCATAGGGCATATCCTGTTTGAGATAGATTTGGGCCAAGCTATTTTTGCAGAAGGCCTTTCCGAATGCAGAATTGATATCCTCGTTATAGGCCAACGATTT